>NZ_JBHTVC010000122.1:0-1021 GCF_042793275.1 Isoptericola sp. NPDC056578 | reverse complement strand
TCGCCGACGTGGTCGATGTAGAGGTTGCGGAACGTGTGCTGGTGGGTCAGGTCGCCCTCGCCGGGCCAGCCGCCCTCGACCTTGATGCCGTCCGCACCGAGGTTCTCCAGCAGGGAGTCCTCGACGGTCAGGTGGTCGTTCGCGAACAGGGCGTAGACGCCGGTGAACCCCGTGTCGCGGATGTGCATGCCGGTGAGGGTGATGTGCGAGGTGTTCTCGAGCGTGACGGCACCGAACCGGTTGCGGGGCATCTCGATCTGCCGGTCGTACTCGGGGTACTCGTGCGGGACGCCGGCGTCGCCGGCGCTGGTCCAGCCGTTGCGGTACCAGCCGACGAAGTCCGAGTACTGCACGCCGAGGCCGTCGAACGTGATGTCGTGCGCCCGGTCCTCGGGGGAGTCGCCCTTGACGTCCACGAGCGTCGTGACGGTCGGCCGCATGACGGTGACGCCGTCCATCGAGCCCGCGGCCGGCTTGTAGTAGAGCTCGCCCGCCTCGTGGTCCAGGTAGTACTCGCCGGCCTGGTCGAGGAAGTCGAGGGAGTTCTGCAGGAAGTAGCGGGAGCCGCTGCGGCTGTTGATCATCGCGTAGCGGGTCCAGTGGTCGAGGATGAGCTTGTTGTCGGTGTCCTTGATGTCCGCGTTCTTGATCGGCACCGTGTCGGTGAACCAGCTCCACGAGCCACCCGACCAGATCGTGACCTGCGCCGGCCAGCTGGTGTACGAGCCCAGGTCCGCCGTCTCGTCCCACTCGCCGGGGTTGTAGCCGATCTGGTCGCGGACCCCTTCCTTCTCGGGCTCGATCAGGCGCGAGAAGAGGTACGGCGCGTGGGTGTCCTCGCTCGTGCGGTTCGGGTGCCGCGCGGTGGTGGCGCGGTCCCCGTCGACGAACAGCGTGTAGAAGGGGGCGTCCAGGTCGACGGACGCCTTGTAGATGCCGTCCTGGTAGGGCTCCCAGCCGGTGACGGGCTCGGCGCCGACGAGGTTGGCCTTGCCGGGGCCGTCGGCGGAGCGGTAGATCA
>NZ_JBHTVC010000121.1:0-1198 GCF_042793275.1 Isoptericola sp. NPDC056578 | reverse complement strand
ACTCGACACCCATAACGGTGTCAACCGCCTGTTCGGCGGGCCGCAGCGAGAGCATGGCGGACCGCGCTGCCGACCACCCCGCGGGCGACGTGCCCGCCGTCGAACCTCAGCAGGTGGATCCCCAGCACGGTGAGCGAGTTGTCGCGATCGCGATCCCTCCGGTCACCGCCGGGGAGGTCGTCGTGCCAGGCACGCCCGTCCATCTCGACGACGAGCCATCCGCCGGGCACCCGCCATGCGAGGTCGCCGACGGCGAGGAGACGACCCGACCGATCGTGCAGGGGAAGCTGGAGCGTGTCCGGCGGCACGCCCTCCTCGAGGCACTGCCAGCGAGCCATCGACTCCATCGGTGACGCGGCGCGCGGGTCGGCCAGGTCCCACAGGTCGTGACGGGACGCGACGCCGCGGCGCCCGCGGGCGTGGTCATGGGAACGCCCGAGGTCGTGGCGGTCGACGGCCCCGAGCCGCAGCGCCGAGTCCAATACCGCGAGCGCATGCGCCATCGGCAGCTCGGGTACCGCCTGGGCGAGGGCCCACTCCGCCGTCACGATCCGGCGCGGCCCGGTGCGGCGGTCGCCGAACGCCACCGTCGAGAGGCCGTCGTCGAACTGGCGCAGGGGCACTTCGGGACGCGAGACACGTCGGGAGGCCGACGGCAGCGCTGCTTCCGGACGGGTCACGATCGGCAGCCCTTCCACCCCGTGCATCGCGAGCGCGGACGTCCCGACAGCGATGGCGTCGGGTCCGTAGGCGAGCATGCCGATCCACGCCTCTCTGCGACGCAGGTGGCCGTGCAGGATGTCGCCCGGTGACTTCGGCGGCCATGGTGCCAGGAGCGGCACACGGGCGGTGGCGAGCGGTGGGACCGCGCGCCGGGGCACGTCGGACGCGGTCCGCGCACGCGGGGGGACAGGCACGACGTCGAACACCCCACGCACCACGGCGTGCCATCGGCCGGCGGCGACGAGCCGCGAACGGCGCGCCGCACCGACACCGTGCCGTTCGCACTGGGAGGAGCCGAGCAGTCCCTCCTGGGCGTCGGCCACGTCCTGGAGCAGAGGGGGGATCCCGGCGAATGTGCGCATCCCGCCACCGCACCACCTGTAGCGAGACGTCAGCGGTGGCCGGGCGCGATCTGTGGACGGTCGGTACCTGTGGGCAGCCTCCGCACCTTGCTGCCGAACAGGCGGTTGACACC
>NZ_JBHTVC010000120.1:0-1369 GCF_042793275.1 Isoptericola sp. NPDC056578 | reverse complement strand
TAAGCGCTCCACAAGTCCTTCCGGTCTTGCTTCACAGCCCTTAGAACGCTCTCCTACCACTGTTCGAAGAACAGTCCGCAGCTTCGGTGATACGTTTAGCCCCGGTACATTTTCGGCGCAGAGTCACTCGACCAGTGAGCTATTACGCACTCTTTAAATGGTGGCTGCTTCTAAGCCAACATCCTAGTTGTCTAAGCAACTCCACATCCTTTTCCACTTAATACACACTTTGGGACCTTAGCTGGCGATCTGGGCTGTTTCCCTCTTGACTACGGATCTTATCACTCGCAGTCTGACTCCTAAGGATAAGTCATTGGCATTCGGAGTTTGACTGAATTCGGTAATCCGATGAGGACCCCTAGTTCAATCAGTGCTCTACCTCCAAGACTCTTACACTTAAGGCTAGCCCTAAAGCTATTTCGGGGAGAACCAGCTATCTCCAGGTTCGATTGGAATTTCTCCGCTACCCACACCTCATCCCCGCACTTTTCAACGTGCGTGGGTTCGGGCCTCCATTCAGTGTTACCTGAACTTCACCCTGGACATGGGTAGATCACCTGGTTTCGGGTCTACGACCACGTACTCATCGCCCTATTCAGACTCGCTTTCGCTGCGGCTCCGCCTCTTCAGCTTAACCTTGCACGGGATCGTAACTCGCCGGTTCATTCTACAAAAGGCACGCCATCACCCATTAACGGGCTCTGACTATTTGTAGGCACACGGTTTCAGGATCTCTTTCACTCCCCTTCCGGGGTGCTTTTCACCTTTCCCTCACGGTACTGGTTCACTATCGATCACTAGGGAGTATTTAGCCTTGGGAGATGGTCCTCCCAGATTCCGACGGAATTTCACGTGTTCCGCCGTACTCAGGATACATTCAAGAGAGAACGAAGTTTCGACTACGGGGTTGTTACCCTCTACGACGGACCTTTCCAGGTCGCTTCGTCTACCTCGTTCCTTTGTAACTCCGTATAGAATGTCCTACAACCCCAAGAGGCAAGCCTCTTGGTTTGGGCTATGTTCCGTTTCGCTCGCCGCTACTCAGGAAATCGCATTTGCTTTCTCTTCCTCCAGGTACTTAGATGTTTCAGTTCCCTGGGTCTGTCTTCCATACCCTATGTATTCAGGTAAGGATACCATACCATTACGTATAGTGGGTTTCCCCATTCGGAAATCTCCGGATCAAAGCTTACTTACAGCTCCCCGAAGCATATCGGTGTTAGTCCCGTCCTTCATCGACTCCTAGTGCCAAGGCATCCACCGTGCGCCCTTTCTAACTTAACTAATTTTAAAACTAATTGAATTAAACTTACGCAGTTTAATGAATGACATTATCTAGTTTTCAAGGTACAAAGTTGAGAGTGAACTC
>NZ_JBHTVC010000119.1:0-1671 GCF_042793275.1 Isoptericola sp. NPDC056578 | reverse complement strand
GCCCCGCTACATTGTCGGCGCGGAATCACTTGACCAGTGAGCTATTACGCACTCTTTCAAGGGTGGCTGCTTCTAAGCCAACCTCCTGGTTGTCTGTGCAACTCCACATCCTTTCCCACTGAGCACACGCTTAGGGGCCTTAGCCGATGATCTGGGCTGTTTCCCTCTCGACTACGAAGCTTATCCCCCGCAGTCTCACTGCCACGCTATGTCTTACCGGCATTCGGAGTTTGGCTGACGTCAGTAACCTGGTAGGGCCCATTAGCCATCCAGTAGCTCTACCTCCGGCAAGAAACACGTGACGCTGCACCTAAATGCATTTCGGGGAGAACCAGCTATCACGAAGTTTGATTGGCCTTTCACCCCTAACCACAGGTCATCCCCTCAGTTTTCAACCTAAGTGGGTTCGGTCCTCCACGCCGTCTTACCGGCGCTTCAACCTGCCCATGGCTAGATCACTTCGCTTCGGGTCTAGACCCGGCGACTGTATCGCCCTATTCGGACTCGCTTTCGCTACGGCTTCCCCACACGGGTTAACCTCGCCACCGAGCACTAACTCGCAGGCTCATTCTTCAAAAGGCACGCCGTCACCCCTGCTAGGGAGGCTCCGACGGATTGTAGGCACACGGTTTCAGGTACTATTTCACTCCCCTCCCGGGGTACTTTTCACCTTTCCCTCACGGTACTAGTCCGCTATCGGTCACTAGGTAGTATTTAGGCTTAGCAAGTGGTCTTGCCAGATTCACACGAGATTTCTCGGGCCCCGTGCTACTTGGGATCCCCTCAACCAGGCCGCACCATTTCGTCTACGGGACTCACACCCACTACGGTCCGCCTTTCAATGCGGTTCGACTATGACACGGCTTTCTTACTGGCTACCAGACTGTCAGATCTGGTCAGAAGGTCCCACAACCCCGCATGTGCAACGCCTGACAGCTTGACACACACACGGTTTGGCCTCATCCGCTTTCGCTCGCCACTACTCACGGAATATCTCTTCCTGTCGGTACTGAGATGTTTCACTTCCCGACGTTCCCCCCTGCACCCTATGTATTCAGATGCAGGTGACTGGGCATGACCCCAGCCGGGTTCCCCCATTCGGACACCCTCGGATCACAGCTCGTTTGCCAACTCCCCGAGGCTTATCGCAGGCTACCACGTCCTTCTTCGGCTCCTAGTGCCAAGGCATCCACCCTGTGCCCTTAAAAACTTCGACACACTACAATATTTCACAGAGATCAAGAAACTAGTCGAAACAAATCAACTAGTCATTGAACATCTGGGATGCTCGCGTCCACTGTGCAGTTCTCAAGCAACGGACGACCCGCAGACCCCCGGCACGCCTACCCCCACCAGACACGATCCCCAGAAGCTCACGCTCCCAGGGATCACACCCCGTGCAGGCGGTTCACACCCGACCCACGACCCGTATCCATCAAGACCCCCGACCACCCACCCGCACCACCCCACAAGGGCGATCCGAACAGAGCGGGCCGATTGCCTCAGGACCCAACAGTGTGCTTGCGAACCAGACCAACCCCCCACCACCAGCGTTCCCCCACCCAGCCCGAAGACTGCCAGCCCGAAGACTGCCGACCCCGAAGAGCCACGATGTGTACTAGCCGGCGACCGAACGCCGAACCGATCCTTCTAGTCAATGTTCCACCCGTG
>NZ_JBHTVC010000118.1:0-1736 GCF_042793275.1 Isoptericola sp. NPDC056578 | reverse complement strand
GCACATAGGGTGAGAACTGATAGTGACCGCGTATGCGGGAAACGGGTGATCCTCTGCTGCCAAGAAAAGCCTCTAGCGAGGGAGAAGGTGCCCGTACCGCAAACCGACACAGGTAGGCGAGGAGAGAATCCTAAGGCGCGCGGGAGAACTCTCGTTAAGGAACTCGGCAAAATGACCCCGTAACTTCGGGAGAAGGGGTGCTTTTTAGGGTGAATAGCCCGGGAAAGCCGCAGTGAATAGGCCCAAGCGACTGTTTAGCAAAAACACAGGTCTCTGCGAAGCCGTAAGGCGAAGTATAGGGGCTGACGCCTGCCCGGTGCTGGAAGGTTAAGAGGAGGGGTTAGCGGATCACGAAGCTCTGAACTGAAGCCCCAGTAAACGGCGGCCGTAACTATAACGGTCCTAAGGTAGCGAAATTCCTTGTCGGGTAAGTTCCGACCCGCACGAAAGGCGCAACGATCTGGGCACTGTCTCAACGAGAGACTCGGTGAAATTATAGTACCTGTGAAGATGCAGGTTACCCGCGACAGGACGGAAAGACCCCGTGGAGCTTTACTGCAGCCTGATATTGAATGTTGGTACAGTTTGTACAGGATAGGCGGGAGCCATTGAAACCGGAGCGCTAGCTTCGGTGGAGGCGCTGGTGGGATACCGCCCTGACTGTATTGAAATTCTAACCTACGGGTCTTATCGACCCGGGAGACAGTGTCAGGTGGGCAGTTTGACTGGGGCGGTCGCCTCCTAAAGAGTAACGGAGGCGCCCAAAGGTTCCCTCAGAATGGTTGGAAATCATTCGTAGAGTGCAAAGGCATAAGGGAGCTTGACTGCGAGACCTACAAGTCGAGCAGGGACGAAAGTCGGGCTTAGTGATCCGGTGGTTCCGCATGGAAGGGCCATCGCTCAACGGATAAAAGCTACCCCGGGGATAACAGGCTTATCTCCCCCAAGAGTCCACATCGACGGGGAGGTTTGGCACCTCGATGTCGGCTCATCGCATCCTGGGGCTGTAGTCGGTCCCAAGGGTTGGGCTGTTCGCCCATTAAAGCGGTACGCGAGCTGGGTTCAGAACGTCGTGAGACAGTTCGGTCCCTATCCGTCGTGGGCGTAGGAAATTTGAGAGGAGCTGTCCTTAGTACGAGAGGACCGGGATGGACGCACCGCTGGTGTACCAGTTGTTCTGCCAAGGGCATAGCTGGGTAGCTATGTGCGGAAGGGATAAGTGCTGAAAGCATCTAAGCATGAAGCCCCCCTCAAGATGAGATTTCCCATTCCGCAAGGAAGTAAGATCCCTGAAAGATGATCAGGTTGATAGGTCTGAGGTGGAAGTGTGGCGACACATGGAGCTGACAGATACTAATCGATCGAGGACTTAACCATATTTTTGAATGATGTCACACCTGTTATCTAGTTTTGAGAGAACACTCTCAATTTGTTTGGTGGCGATAGCGAAGAGGTCACACCCGTTCCCATACCGAACACGGAAGTTAAGCTCTTCAGCGCCGATGGTAGTCGGGGGTTTCCCCCTGTGAGAGTAGGACATCGCCAGGCAGACTTCATTCCGCAGTAGCTCAGTGGTAGAGCTATCGGCTGTTAACCGATCGGTCGTAGGTTCGAGTCCTACCTGCGGAGCCATACAGAGAAGTACCCAAGTGGCTCAAGGGGCTCCCCTGCTAAGGGAGTAGATCGCTAACGCGGTGCGAGGGTTCGAATCCCTTCTTCTCTGCCATATATACTGG
>NZ_JBHTVC010000117.1:0-1904 GCF_042793275.1 Isoptericola sp. NPDC056578 | reverse complement strand
GCTGGGTGCCTTCACCCCACGAGGGGGATGGAAACCTCATCTTGAAGCAGGCTTCCCGCTTAGATGCTTTCAGCGGTTATCCCTTCCGAACGTAGCTAACCAGCCGTGCTCCTGGCGGAACAACTGGCACACCAGAGGTTCGTCCGTCCCGGTCCTCTCGTACTAGGGACAGCCCTTCTCAAGTTTCCTGCGCGCGCAGCGGATAGGGACCGAACTGTCTCACGACGTTCTAAACCCAGCTCGCGTACCGCTTTAATGGGCGAACAGCCCAACCCTTGGGACCTACTCCAGCCCCAGGATGCGACGAGCCGACATCGAGGTGCCAAACCATGCCGTCGATATGGACTCTTGGGCAAGATCAGCCTGTTATCCCCGGGGTACCTTTTATCCGTTGAGCGACGGCGCTTCCACAAGCCACCGCCGGATCACTAGTTCCGACTTTCGTCCCTGCTCGACCTGTCGGTCTCACAGTCAAGCTCCCTTGTGCACTTGCACTCGACACCTGATTGCCAACCAGGCTGAGGGAACCTTTGAGCGCCTCCGTTACATTTTGGGAGGCAACCGCCCCAGTTAAACTACCCACCAGGCACTGTCCCTGATCCGGATTACGGACCGAGGTTAGATGGTCGATGTGGCCAGAGTGGTATTTCAACGTTGACTCCTCCCGACCTGGCGGCCGGGATTCATAGTCTCCCACCTATCCTACACAAGCCACACCGAACACCAATACCAAGCTATAGTAAAGGTCCCGGGGTCTTTCCGTCCTGCTGCGCGTAACGAGCATCTTTACTCGTAGTGCAATTTCGCCGAGCTCGCGGTTGAGACAGCGGAGAAGTCGTTACGCCATTCGTGCAGGTCGGAACTTACCCGACAAGGAATTTCGCTACCTTAGGATGGTTATAGTTACCACCGCCGTTTACTGGGGCTTAAATTCTGGGCTTCACCGAAGTTGACCCGTCCTCTTAACCTTCCAGCACCGGGCAGGCGTCAGTCCGTATACATCGTCTTGCGACTTCGCACGGACCTGTGTTTTTAGTAAACAGTCGCTTCTCCCTGGTCTCTGCGGCCCTCCCCGCTTCCCACCGCAAGGGTGTTCACGGTTCGGGCCCCCCTTCTCCCGAAGTTACGGGGGCATTTTGCCGAGTTCCTTAACCACGATTCGCTCGATCGCCTTGGTATTCTCTACCTGACCACCTGAGTCGGTTTGGGGTACGGGCGGCTAGAACCTCGCGTCGAGGCTTTTCTTGGCAGCAGAGGATCACCCGTTTCCCGCATACGCGGTCACTATCAGTTCTCACCCTATGTGCTTCGCGGATTTGCCTACGAAGCGGGCTACAACCTTGGACGTGGACTACCATCGCCACGCCGGGCTACCTTCCTGCGTCACCCCTGTTAACACGCTTACCTACTACCGGTTCGGGTCCCACGCCGCGCCCGTCGGCGCCACCCGAAGGTGACTGTGACGGGTTTGGGATGGTTAGCATCACCGGGCTCGGTATGGGCGGTTCTTCGCCGGTAGGAGAATATCAACTCCTTGTCCATCGACTACGCCTGTCGGCCTCGCCTTAGGTCCCGACTTACCCAGGGCGGATTAACCTGGCCCTGGAACCCTTGGTCATTCGGCGGACGGGTTTCTCACCCGTCATTCGCTACTCATGCCTGCATTCTCACTCGTGTGGGCTCCACCACTAGGTCACCCTGCAGCTTCACTGCCCACACGACGCTCCCCTACCCACCCACACACCTGAACACCGATCAAGTCGGTGCTGGGTCATTGTGTGAGTGCCACGGCTTCGGCGGTGTACTTGAGCCCCGCTACATTGTCGGCGCGGAATCACTTGACCAGTGAGCTATTACGCACTCTTTCAAGGGTGGCTGCTTCTAAGCCAACCTCCTGGTTGTCT
>NZ_JBHTVC010000116.1:0-2296 GCF_042793275.1 Isoptericola sp. NPDC056578 | reverse complement strand
CGTGGTGGTTTCGTGGAGGACTTCTGGAGGACGGGCGTGCAGGTCGGCCGGAGGTCGGCTGCAGGTCGGCCGCCGGTCGGCCCCACAACGACGGCGGGCCCCCGGTCCCGGGGGCCCGCCGTCGCGCGTAGTCTCGGGTGCCATGAGCGCAGAGCCCACCCCCGCCGAAGCGACCGTGCCCGCCGACGCCGACGTCGCCCCCGAGCGCGAGGTCCTCACCTGGACCCTGCTGCCCGTCGCGATCCGCGAGCTCGCCCAGCAGGTCGTCGACAGCGGCTTCCTGCCCGACGTCGTGATCGCCGTCGCGCGCGGCGGCCTGGTGCCCGGCGGTGCGATGGCGTACGCCCTGGGCACCAAGGGCGTGGGCACGATGAACGTCGAGTTCTACACCGACATCGGCAAGACCCTCGACGACCCGCGCGTGCTCCCGCCGCTCATGGACACGTCCGAGCTGCCCGGGTCCAGGGTGCTCGTCGTGGACGACGTCGCCGACTCCGGCCGCACCCTCGCGCTCGTCATGGACATGCTCGCGAAGCAGGGCGCCGACGCCCGGTCCGTGGTGCTCTACACCAAGCCCCGCACGATCATCCGGCCGGACTACTCCTGGCGGGACACCGACCTGTGGATCACGTTCCCGTGGTCGGCCGACCCGCCCGTCACCGGCGCGCACTCGGCCGACGTCTGAGCAGCTGAGCACCGTCACGCCGCGCGGGCGAACAGCTCCCGCGCGCGGTCGACGACGAGGTCCGGGCGCTCGTCGACCATGAAGTGCGAGACCCCGGGGAGCACGTCGACGGTGAGGTCGTCGGCGTGCTCCTCGTAGCCGCCGAGCAGCGCGGGGTCGCTGAGGATGTCGTTCTCGCCGAGCAGCGCCACGGTCGGCGCGGCCAGGTGCTGGTCGCGGTAGGCGCCGCGCAGCACCGCCCACAGCTCGCGACGCACGAAGTCTCGACAGAGCGCCGAGCCGGCGCGCGCGCCCGCGGGCTGCCGCAAGGGCGCGAGGTACGCCTCGACGTCGGCCTCCGTCATCACGGGCGCGTCGCTGCCGTACTCCTGGAGCAGGTGGCGCGGCAGCCGCTGCCGGCCCCGCGACAGGGCGCGCGGTCCGGTCAGTCGCGAGGCGATGACCACCTGGAACCAGGTGTGCCGCATCATGAGCAGCAGTCGCGGGTCGAACCGCAGCCACAGGTGGGGCACGCCCATGCTCAGCAACGAGACGGCGCGGTCGGGTCGCTCGAGGCACAGGTGGAAGCCGACCAGCGCGCCCCAGTCGTGCGCGACGACGTGCGTCCGGTCGACGGCGAGCGCGTCGAGCAGGCCGACGACGTCGGCCAGGAGCCGGTCGCGCGTGTAGCCGTCCGGCGGCGCGTCGGTCCAGCCGAACCCGCGCAGGTCGGGGCACACGACCCGGTGGTCGTCGGCGAGCGGTCCGATGACGCCGCGCCACTCCCACCAGTGCTCCGGGAACCCGTGGAGCAGCAGCACCGGGTCCCCGGTCCCCTGCTCGACGACGTGCATCGCGAGCCCGTCGACGTCGACCCACCGGTGGGTGACGCCGGCGAGCTCGGGCATCGGCACCTCGGCCGACGCCTCGGGCCGCGCCGAGGCGGCCCGCCCCTCGCCCACCACGTTCTCGTCCATCCCTCGACGGTACTACGTTCATAGTGCCATGTCACTAGATCTGTAGTACCGGGGTTAGGGTGCCGTGGTGACCACCAGCATCCCGCCCCGACGCCGCGCGCTCGACGCGGCGGTGGACCTGCTCGGCACCGAGGGGCTCCGCGCCCTCACCCACGGACGCGTCGACGAGCGCGCCGGGCTTCCCCGCGGTTCGACGTCGAACTACTTCCGCACCCGCGCCGCGCTGCTGGCGGGCGTCTCCGACGAGCTCGCCGCCCGCGACCTGGCGGGCCTGTCCGCCGCACCGGAACCCCGGTCTGCGGCCGACTTCGTCGACATGCTGTGCGCCGGCTTCGCGCAGGCGACCGGCCCCGACCGCGCCGCCACGACCGCCCGCCTCGTCCTCTTCCTGGAGGCGAGCCACGACCCCGACCTCCGCGGGCGCGTCGACCGCGGCCGCGAGGCGCTCCTCGACTGGGGCGAGCGGATGGTGGGCCGCCTCGGGGCCGCCGACGCGCGCGCGGCGATGATCGCCGTCTCCGGCGCCTACGAGGGCCTGCTGCTCCACGCGATCGCCCGCCACGACCCGACCGACCCCCGCCCGCCCCTGACGCTCGTCGTCGACGCCGCCCTGGACTCGCCGAGGTAGCACGAGAGGGCGGACCGCATCACGTGC
>NZ_JBHTVC010000115.1:0-2597 GCF_042793275.1 Isoptericola sp. NPDC056578 | reverse complement strand
CCGCCCGCCCCGGGGGGACGGCCCGGCGGGCGGGTCAGGACGTCGCGTCCGGCCTGAACATCGACGACGCCTTGCGCAGCATCTCGCGAGCGCGGCGACGGTCGCCGGCCGCGTCGTAGGCGAACGCCAGGTGGTACCAGACCTTCCAGTCGTCCGGGTCGCGCTCCACCGCAGCGCGCCGCTCCTCGAACGCGGCGTCGGCGGCCGTGCGGTCCACCCGGCCGCCGGGCGAGCGCGGCAGGTCGTCGACCGGCAGCTCGCCCGCGGCCGCGAGCAGGTCGGCCATGTGCTGCACCCGCGTCGCGAGACGGTACTCGCGCGCGATGAGCACGATGACGAGCAGCGGGATCACCAGCACGGCCAGGCCGATGGCGATCAGCACCGGCTCGCCGGTCCCGATCATCGAGACGCCGCGCCCGGCGATCTGCCAGACGTACAGCGCGAGCAGCGCGGTGACGGCGACCGCCCCCGCGAGCCCCCGCGGCAGGCGCCGGCGCGGCGCGTCGCTCACGACAGGTCCAGCACGTTCTCGAGGCCCACGGTCAGCCCGGGCCGGGAGACGACCTCGCGCACCGCCAGGAGCACGCCGGGCATGAACGACACCCGGTCGAACGAGTCCTGCCGGATCACCAGCTGCTCGCCGACGTTCCCGAACAGGATCTCCTCGTGCGCGACGAGCCCGCGCAGCCGGACGGCGTGCACGCGCACGCCGTCAACGTCGGCGCCGCGCGCCTCGAGGCCCGTCTCGGTGGCGTCCGGCATCGCGGCCAGGCCCGCCTCCCGACGCGCCCGCGCGATCGCGGCGGCGGTGTGCCGCGCCGTGCCCGACGGGGCGTCCACCTTGTCGGGGTGGTGCAGCTCGACCACCTCGGCCGACTCGAAGTACCGCGCCGCCTTCGCGGCGAACGTCATCGCGAGCACGGCGGACAGCCCGAAGTTCGGCGCGATGAGCACACCGAGCCCGTCCTGTCCGTCCCGCGTCGCGTTGACGCGCTCCAGGTGCTCCGTGACGCGGCCGCGCGAGGCGTCGTCCCACCCGGTCGTCCCGACGACGGCGTGGGCGCCGGCGTCGAGCACCGCGTGCACGTTGGCCTCCGTGGCGGCCGGCACGGTGAAGTCGATCGCGACGTCGGCGCCCGCCAGGGCGTCGGCGTCCACCGCGTCGCCCGCGTCGAGGCGCGCGACCAGCTCGAGGTCCGCCGCCTCCTCGACCGCCCGGCACACGGTGGCGCCCATGCGCCCCGCCGCGCCGAGCACGGCCACCCTGAGGGTCCTGCTCATGAGTCTGGTCTCCATTCGATGAGGTCGGCGGCCGGCACCCGGCCGCCGCACGGCACTCGGTCGCGGGACGGCGGTCAGTCGCCGAAGGGTCCCACGCGGACGACGGACCGCGGCCGCGCGGCCAGGTCGGCGGCGAGCTCGCGGACGTCGTCGACGGTCACGGCGCGGACCCGCTCGAGGGACTCCTCCAGGGTCAGCAGCTCGCCGTACACCAGCTCCGCCTTGCCCAGCCGGCTCATGCGCGACCCGGAGTCCTCCAGGCCCAGCACGAGCCCGCCGGAGAGCTGGCCGATGCTGCGCGCCAGCTCGGCGTCGGTGATGGGCTCGGTCGCCATGCGCTCCAGCTCGGCGACCAGCAGCTCGGTGACCTGGTCGACCTTCGCGGGCGAGCAGCCCGCGTACAGGCCGAACGTGCCGAGCCCGCCGTGACCGGAGGCGAACGAGTACGTGGTGTACGCCAGGCCGCGACGCTCGCGCACCTCCTGGAAGAGGCGCGACGACATGCCACCGCCCAGGACGGCGTTGAGCACGGACAGCGTGAAGCGGCGGTCGTCGGTGGCCGCGAGGCCCGTGGACCCCACGATGACGTTCGCCTGCTCCACCTGGCGCCGCACCGTGAGCTCGACGCCCTCGGTGGGGACGCCGACGGGGTCCGTGGCCGTCGGCCGGCGGTCGCGCGGGGCCGCCCCGGCGGCCAGGTCCCAGCCGCCGGTGCTCAGCGCGTCGGCCACCTGCCCGACGAGGGCGTCGTGGTCGACGCCGCCCGCGGCGGAGACCACCAGGGTCTCGGGCCGGTAGTGCCAGCGGTAGTGCTCCCAGACGGCGTCGCGCGGCACGGCACGGATCGTGTCCGGGGTGCCGCCGATCGGCCGGCCGAGCGGGTGCGTGCCGAGCACGGCGGCGGAGAACTCCTCGTGCACGACGTCGCCCGGGTCGTCGTCGTTCATCGCGAGCTCTTCGAGGATCACGCCGCGCTCGGTCTCGAGCTCGCCCTCGTCGAGGCGCGCCGAGGTGACCATGTCGGCGATGACGTCGACCGCCATCGGCAGGTCGGCGTCGAGCACGCGGGCGTAGTAGCAGGTGTGCTCCTTGCCCGTGGCCGCGTTGGCCTCGCCGCCGACGGCGTCGAAGGCCTCGGCGATGTCCATCGCGGAGCGCCGGGGCGTGCCCTTGAACAGCAGGTGCTCGAGGAAGTGCGTGGAGCCGAAGTGGCCGTCGGTCTCGTCGCGGGAGCCGACGCCGACCCAGGCGCCCACCGTGGCCGAGCGCAGGCCCGGCATCGACTCGGTGAGCACACGAACACCGCCGGGCAGGAC
>NZ_JBHTVC010000114.1:0-2869 GCF_042793275.1 Isoptericola sp. NPDC056578 | reverse complement strand
GAGCCGGGACGTCGGTCGCACGAATGAATAGCTCGTGCCTCGCTCGGCTCTCGCGAACGACGTCCCGGCTCCCGCCGGCCACGCTGCCAGGTGGGCTGTCAGGAGATCCTGAACGAGTTGGCCTTGTCGTTGAAGCCGCTGAGCAGGGCCGACTTGTCGATCCAGCCGGTGCTGGCGCCGGTCTTGCCGTTGCCGTTGTAGAGCTTCACGTCGCAGCTGTTGTAGGTCTTGACGGAGCTGATCCGGTTGGACAGCGCGGTGCCGAGGTTGGCGCCGCCCTCGTTGTCCCCGGTGCCCGACGTGCAGCCGACCTTGTACTTCGGGTTGAACACGACGACCTGGAAGCCGCCGTAGTTCTTGTTCTGGTACAGCCGTGCGACGACCAGCCCGGTCCCCGGCTTCGCGTTCTTGCAGCCGAAGGTGCCGTCGAGGACGGCACAGTAGTAGGTCGTGCTGGCGGCCTTGGCCGAGATCTTCAGGTCCTCGACCATGACCGGTGCGTCGCTGTCCACGCGCTGCACCTGGACCGGCGCCGGGTCGTCCGCAGGTGCGGCCGTCGCGGTGGGACCCGCGACCCCCAGTGCGGTGATCGCGGCGAGCCCGCCGACGACGGCGGCGAGCCGGGCGCGGACGGTGCGTCGTTGCGTCGTGATGGTCATCTTCGCTCCTCACGTCTGCCGGCGATCCCCTCGTCGCCGGTCACGGTGTGGGGGGAGCGCGCAGCGGGCGCCCTTGATACGCCCGAGCAACGACTCGCCCGTGACCTGCGGCGACGCCGCCCCGGTCAGCCGACGAGCGATGCGGCACGCGCGTAGGCGCGGTCGACGTCGGCGAGCACGCGGGGCCACGACGTCGCGAGCTCGGCGGAGCGGTTGTGGGCGATGATCGCGTCGAGCAGGGCGGGGTCGTCGGCGAGGCGGACGAGGGCGTCGGCCATCGCGGCGTCGTCGTCCACGAGGAGGGCGTCCCGGCCGTCGACCAGGCGCTCCGCGACCCCCGACTGCGACCGGCTGACGACGGCGAGGCCCGCGGCCTGGGCCTCGAGCGCCGCGATGCCGAACGCGTCCTGCACGGCCGGGGCCACGAAGACGTCGGCGCGCACGTACAGGCGCTTGAGCTCGGTCGGGGTGAGGCGGCCGACGAGCCGCACCGTGTCGGCCAGGCCGTGCTCGCGCACCCAGCGACGGGCCTCGGACAGCTGCGGCCCGTCGCCGCCGATCGTCGCGACCAGGCGCCCCGGAGCCCTCTCCACGGCCGCGGCGATCGCCTCGAGCATCGGCAGCACCCGCTTGCGGGGCGCGAACCGCGTGGCGGACACGACGTGCACCTCGCGGCCCTCGGCACGCTCGCCCCGCTCGACGCGGGGCAGCCGCCAGGCGTCGACGTCGATGCCGTTGCCCAGCACGGACACGCGCTCCGCGGCGGCGCCGGGGCCCAGCCGTCGCCCGACCACGCGCCGCAGCGGGTCCGCCGTCAGCCCGCTCACCGCCGACCACTGCACCGGCCAGGCCGACCACCGGGCCACGCGGTCGAGCGCGGCGAACGCCCGCTCCCAGCCGCCCCACACGCTGTGCACCGTGAGCAGGGCGGGCAGCCCGAGCCGGGTCACGGGCCGGAGCGCCAGCTCGACCGTGGGGGCCAGGACGCCCATGTGCAGGTGCACGGCGTCCGGGCGGCGGCCGTCGGCCTCGAGCGCCTTCAGCCGCGCGCGCACGTGCGCCGTGGAGCGCGGGTGGACGGGGTAGCCGCCCGGCACGCGGGCCGCGACGCGGTGCACGACGACCCCGTCGCCGTCGGGCCGGGTGCTGATGCCGTGCTCGCCGGGCGCGCCCGGCGTCGTGGTGATGACCTCGACGTCGTGCCCGGCCTCCGCCTGCCGGCGCGCGAGCCGGGCCACCTGGGTCTCGATGCCGCCGAGCAGCGGGAGGTAGGAGTCGGAGACGTGGACGATGCGCACCGGGACATCCTGCCACCGCCCCCGGCGCGACCACCTGCGGGTTCACCGAGCCGGAGACGGTCGGGAGCGCTACCGTGCGAGGAGCGAGACCTCCAGCCATGCATCACGGCACACACCTGAGGAGAGGTGCGACATGTCGAGCACGGTCACCGTTCATCCGACCAAGGGCGTCCGCGGGATCGGCCTGGTCACCATCATCGCCGGCATCGTCATGATCGTCGCCGGCCTGGGCGTGTGGGTCGTCGTGTCCCAGACGCTCGCCGACGAGCAGATCACCGTCTCGGACGACGCGGCCATGTTCGCCGGTCAGAAGGTCTCCGGGCCTTTCACCGCCTACGCGCAGGCCGAGGTGATCAACAAGCACGCGCTCGAGGCGTCCGGCGGGCAGACGTACGCCGAGCTCGCCCAGGACGACCCGACGCGGGACACGGTGATGAACGCGTCGTTCCTGCGCGCGTCGCTGTTCACGTCCGTGGTGGCGTTCGGCGTCTGCGCCCTCGTCATCGGCCTGGGCATCGTGTTCATCCTGCTCGGGAGCGCGCTACGCAAGCTCGCGGGCGGGCCGCAGGTGGTGATCGACTCGCCCTCGCTGACGTCCGAGGGCGGCCTGTCGCACGCCGCGCACCGCGCCGACCCCGGGGAGCCGGAGCGGCCGAGCGCCCCGACGACGCCCGCGCCGCCGCCCGAGCGGCCGAGCACGCGCACGGCTCCCGAGGCGCCCTCCACCGGGACGTCGACAACCCCGTCGACACCTCCCTCGACACCTCCGTCGACCTCGCCGCCCGCGTCTCCCTCGACGCGGCCCGAGAACCCGCCGGCGGCACCGCCTGCCGGGGGCAGCGGGTCGCCGTCGGCCTGAGGTCCGACCAGCACGACGACCGGCACGACGACGCGGCGGTGACCCCTCGGGTC
>NZ_JBHTVC010000113.1:0-2904 GCF_042793275.1 Isoptericola sp. NPDC056578 | reverse complement strand
GTGCGACGGATCGTCGCACCGTCCTGCCCGGCGGTCAGGTCGGCACCGGGCTCGCCCGCGGGGACGAGCGGAAGGTGCCAGGACATCAGAGCGTCAGGCCTCCGCAGGGGTCTCGGCCGCGGCGTCGGCGGACTCGTCGGCCTTCTCGTCCTCGGTCACCGCGACGAGCGAGAGCTTGCCGCGCGGGTCGATCTCACCGATCTCGACCTGGACCTTCTGGCCCACGGACAGCACGTCGTCGACGTTCTCGACGCGCTTGCCGCCCACGAGCTTGCGGATCTGGCTGATGTGCAGCAGTCCGTCCTTGCCCGGCGAGAGGGAGATGAACGCGCCGAAGGACGTCGTCTTGACGACGGTGCCGACGAAGCGCTCGCCCACCTCGGGGACGTGCGGGTTGGCGATCGCGTTGATCGCCGCGCGGGCGGCCTCGGCCGAGGGGCCGTCGGTGGCGCCGATGTAGACGGTGCCGTCGTCCTCGATGGAGATGTCCGCGCCCGTCTCCTCCTGGATCTGGTTGATCATCTTGCCCTTGGGCCCGATGACCTCGCCGATCTTGTCGACCGGCACCTTCACGGAGATGACGCGCGGGGCGTTCGGGGACATCTCGTCGGGCACGTCGATCGCCTCGGCGAGCACCTCGAGGATGGTCAGGCGCGCATCGCGGGCCTGGGTCAGCGCGCCGGCCAGGACCGAGGCGGGGATGCCGTCGAGCTTGGTGTCGAGCTGGATGGCCGTGACGAACTCGCTGGTGCCGGCGACCTTGAAGTCCATGTCGCCGAACGCGTCCTCCGCGCCCAGGATGTCGGTCAGCGCGGCGTAGCGGGTCTCACCGTCGACGGTGTCGGAGATGAGGCCCATCGCGATGCCCGCGACCGGGGCCTTCAGCGGCACGCCGGCGTTGAGCAGCGAGAGCGTCGAGGCGCAGACGGAGCCCATCGAGGTGGAGCCGTTCGAGCCCAGCGCCTCGGACACCTGGCGGATCGCGTAGGGGAACTCCTCGCGCGAGGGCAGCACGGGCACGAGGGCCCGCTCGGCCAGCGCGCCGTGACCGATCTCGCGGCGCTTCGGGCTGCCGACGCGGCCCGTCTCGCCCGTGGAGAACGGCGGGAAGTTGTAGTTGTGCATGTAGCGCTTGCGCGTGACCGGCCCGAGCGAGTCGATCTGCTGCTCCATGCGCAGCATGTTCAGCGTGGTGACGCCCAGGATCTGGGTCTCGCCGCGCTCGAACAGGGCGGAGCCGTGCACGCGCGGGATGACCTCGACCTCGGCGGACAGGGTGCGGATGTCCGCGAGCCCACGACTGTCGATGCGGACGCCCTCGGTGAGGACGCGCTGGCGGATGAGCTTCTTCTGCAGCGCGCGGTACGCGGCCGACAGCTCCTTCTCGCGGCCCTCGAAACGCTCGCCGAGCGCACCCAGCAGGCCCTCCTTGAGCTCGTCCAGGCGGTTCTCGCGGTCCTGCTTGTCCGCGATCGCGAGCGCGTCGCGCAGCGTCGTGGAGACCTCGTCCTCGACGGCGGCGAACGCGTCGTCCTGGTAGTCGAGGAAGACCGGGTAGTCCTTGACCTCCTTGGCCGCCTGGGCGGCGAGCGAGGCCTGGGCCTCGCACAGGGCCTTGAGGAACGGCTTCGACGCCTCGATGCCCTGGGCGACGACCTCCTCGGTCGGCGCGGCGACGCCCTCGGTCTTGATGAGCTTCCAGGCGTCGTCGGTCGCCTCGGCCTCGATCATCGCGATGGCGACGTCGTCGCCCACGATGCGGCCGGCCACGACCATGTTGAACACGGCGCGCTCGAGGTCCGAGTACTTCGGGAACGCGACCCACTGGCCGTCGATCAGCGCGACGCGCACACCCGCGACCGGGCCGGAGAACGGCAGGCCGGAGATCTGCGTGGACGCCGACGCGGCGTTGATCGCCAGCACGTCGTAGGCGTCGTCCGGGTGGATGGCCAGGACGTCGATGACGACCTGGACCTCGTTGCGCAGGCCCTTGACGAACAGCGGGCGCAGCGGGCGGTCGATGAGGCGGCAGGCCAGGATCGCCTCCGTCGAGGGACGACCCTCACGACGGAAGAACGAGCCGGGGATCTTGCCGGCGGCGTACTGCCGCTCCTCGACGTCCACCGTGAGGGGGAAGAAGTCGAACTGGTCCTTGGGGTGCTTGCCGGCCGTCGTGGCCGACAGCAGCATCGTCTCGCCGTCCAGGTACGCGGCGACGGAGCCGGCGGCCTGGCGGGCGAGGCGGCCCGTCTCGAAGCGGACGGTGCGGGTGCCGAAGCGGCCGTTGTCGATGACGGCCTCGGCGAACTGGATCTCGGGACCCTCCACGGGTGCCCTCCTTGATCTCGAGGGCGCCGCCGCGGCTCGGCGGTCTTCGATCGAGGCCCACGGAGCCGGGCCCGACCCGATGGTCGGACGGTTCGGGAGGCCACTACCGAGGACCGGACGAGGATCCGGCGGCGCGATGGTGGTTATGACAGGGACATCACACCAGACCAGCCCGGCCCCCGCGAGGGTGACCGGGCTGGTCGGCAGAGTCAGCGGCGCAGGCCGAGGCGCTGGATCAGCGCGCGGTAACGCTCGATGTCGATCTTCTGCAGGTAGGCCTGCAGGCGGCGGCGCTGGCCGACGAGGAGCAGCAGGCCACGACGCGAGTGGTGGTCGTGCTTGTGCTCCTTGAGGTGCTCGTTCAGGTCGTTGATGCGCTGCGTGAGGAGCGCGATCTGCACCTCGGGCGAGCCGGTGTCGCCCTCGTGAGTGGCGTACTCGGTGATGATGGACTGCTTGGTGGCAGCGTCGAGCGGCATGGCTCTCCTTCGGTGTCGTTGCGCGGTGCTCCGGGACTCGTTCACCGGGGCGCTCTGGATCCGCGGCCGTTCGTACGGCCCCACCATGCTACCAGCG
>NZ_JBHTVC010000112.1:0-3253 GCF_042793275.1 Isoptericola sp. NPDC056578 | reverse complement strand
CCACCGTTCGGTGGCGGGCCCGCGGCGTCTCGTCCGCCCGGCGCGTCAGCTGGTCGGGGCCGGGCGGTACTGCCAGGGCCAGCGGGGCGGGTTGGTGCGCTCGGCCACGCGCCGGTGCAGCAGCGCGATCGCGGCGGCGACGGTCGCCGGGTCCTCGACCGCGCTCATGTGACCGGCGGCCGGGACGACGGTGAGCGCGCCGTCCCGCGCGGCGTGCACCATGTGCTCGGCCTCGACGAGCGGGGTCACCTGGTCCTCCGCCCCGACCACCACGGAGACGGGGCCGTCGAACGTGCGCAGCACGTCGGTGCGGTCCGGACGGGCCGCCATCGCGCGCTGCGCCCAGGCGACGCCCGACGGCGACTGCGCACGGATCCAGGACTCCAGCAGAGGGAAGAGGTTCCGCCGCCGCTCCACGCTCGTCGGCCCGAGCAGCGCGCCGGGCATGCTGAGCACCGGGTCGAGCGTCTGCCCCGCGGTGACGGCGTCCGCGATCCGCAGCCGGTTGGCGCGCGCGGCGTCGAGGTCGGCGGTCGACTTGGTGTCGACGAGCCCGAGCCCGACGACGAACCCCGGATGCCGCTCCGCCAGGGCGAGCGCCACGTAGCCGCCCATCGACAGGCCGACCACGACCGCGTTGCCCTCACCCTGCTCCCGCATGGTGCGGTGCACGGCGTCGGCGACGTCCTCGAGCCGCGGCGGGATGCCGCCGAGGTCGGAGTGCCCCTGACCGGGCAGGTCCACGCCGAGGGCGCGCACCCCCTCGGGCAGGGCCTGCGCCGCGGCCGCCCACATGCGGTGGTCCAGCGGGAAGCCGTGCAGCAGCAGGACCGGCGTGCCCGCCCCGTCGTGGAGCGGGTAGGTCGCCAGGAGCGCGGAGGGGGTGGTCATCGTCGACTCCTCGTCGTCAACAGTGTCGTCAGGGATGTCGTCAGGGATGTCGTCAGGGATGTCGTCAGCGGTTCACCTCGGCGGGCCGAGCCGGCCGCTGCGGGTGGTGTGCCGTGTCATCGCGGCACCGTCTCTGCCTGCTGCGCCTCGCCGTCGTAGCGCGTGGGCAGCGGGGCGTGGCCGGGCAGCACGTGCCCGACGATCTCGTCGAGGACCCGGCGCACCGCCGGCTCCCCGACCCACAGGTGCTTCGCGCCGTCGACGCCGATCACCTCGGCCTGCGGGACGCGCGCGAACCGCCGGCGGGCCTCGTCGGGACGCAGGTAGTCGTCGTGCTCGGGCACCAGCACGACCAGCGGGCGGCCGAAGGAGGCCCAGCGGTCGAGGTCGGCGTCCGTGGCGCGGTGCAGCGGCGGCGACAGCAGGATCGCGCCCTCGACGGCCGGGTCGGTGCCGTGCTTGAGCACCAGCTCCGTGCCGAACGACCACCCGACGAGCCACGGCCGCGGCAGCTCGCGGAACTCCGCGAGCTCGATCGCGGCGGCGACGTCGTAGCGCTCCGCCTCGCCGCCGTCGAACGCGCCGTCGGACGTGCCGCGCGGCGAGGACGTGCCGCGGGTGTTGAAGCGCAGGACGGCGAGGTCCGCGAGCGCGGGGAGCCGCCAGGCCGCCTTGCGGTACACGTGCGAGTCCATGTAACCGCCGTGCGTGGGCAGGGGGTGGAACGTGAGGAGGGTCGCGACCGGGTCCCGGTCGGCCGGGAGGGCGAGCTCGCCGACGAGCGTGAGCCCGTCCGCGGTGTGCAGCTCGACGTCCTCACGGCGGGCGGGGAGCATCGTGAGGGAGCGGATCTGGTGGCCGGTGGCGTCGTCGTTCATCGCCTCCAGCGTAGTTCGGCCGGGCGTTCCAGGCCGGTCCTGCGGGGCGTTCAGCGCAGCCGGGCGCGCCGCTCCCAGCAGGAGGAGTGCCAGTGCCGGCGGTCCTCGAGGCCCGCGGCCTCTCCCCCGACCGCGTCGCGCTGCCACGCGACGACGTGCGGGGTGCCCGCCGGGATCTCCTGCCGGCACGCGGGGCACCGGTACGCCTTGTCCCCGCCGCGCAGCCGCCGCACCGTCCACTCGCCGTCCGCCGCGCTCTCCCGCCGCACGCCGCCGAGGGCACGGTCGAGGTCGAGCGGCGGGGTCTCGGCGCCCCAGGGGCGCTTGCGGGAGGGTCGGCGGGACGGCATGGCACCCATTGTCGCCCGGCGAGGGCCGGCCGGTCCGCCCGGCGGTGGTCCCGGCGGACCCTGGACGGCGCGGTCAGGTCGTGCCGTTACAGTGGCCCGGTTCGTCCCCGCCGACCGAAGGACTCCCCGTGAAGCTCCGCACGTCCGCCGCCGCTGCCGCGCTGGCGCTGGCCGCGGCCCTGACCCTGACCGCCTGCGCCGACGACTCCTCCGGTGACGGCGCCACGCCGTCCGCCTCCGCGTCGTCGTCCCCGGCCACCGAGGCTCCGGAGCCGACGAAGGAGGACGTCGCCGCGCTCGAGACCGTGAAGGTCGAGGGCAAGGCCGGTGCGGAGCCGAAGGTGACCTTCAAGACCCCGCTCGAGGTCTCGGTGCCCACGTCGCGCGTGATCGACGAGGGCGACGGCGCCGACCTCACCGAGGGCATGAAGATCACCATGGACACCGTCGCCTTCCTCGGCACCGACGGCTCCACCCAGGGCTCCACCTGGGAGCAGAAGACCCCGCAGAGCTTCATCCTCGGCGACGCGAACTACGGCGTGCTGACCGAGCCGCTGACCGGGCAGAAGGTCGGGACGCGCCTCCTCGTGGCCAACCCCGTGCAGGGCCAGGACGGCTCGACGGCGACCATGGTCAACCTCGTCGAGATCACGGACGCGACGAAGATCCCGACGCGCGCCGAGGGCACGGCCGTCGAGCCCGAGAAGGGCCTGCCGGCGGTCACGCTGGACGACTCCGGCAAGCCCTCGGTGGAGATCCCGGACGGCTACGAGGCGCCCAAGGACCTCGTCGCGCAGACCCTGATCAAGGGCGACGGCGCCAAGGTCGAGAAGGACCAGACGGTCACCGCGCAGTACACGGGCTGGACGCTCGACGGCGAGTCGTTCGACTCGTCGTGGGACCGCGGCACCCCGAGCTCGTTCTCGCTCCAGCAGGTCATCGCCGGCTGGACGGACGGCCTCGCCGGGCAGACCGTCGGCAGCCAGGTGCTGCTCGTCATCCCCGCCGACCAGGCGTACGGCGCCGAGAAGAGCGACGACAACGAGCTCGCCGGCCAGCCGCTGGTCTTCGTCGTGGACATCCTCGACGCGCAGTGACCTCCCGCCGTCGTCGTGACGTCGAGCACGTCACGAC
>NZ_JBHTVC010000111.1:0-3261 GCF_042793275.1 Isoptericola sp. NPDC056578 | reverse complement strand
GCCCTCGGGTGGCCGGGCGTCGTCGCGCCGGTCAGCGGACGTCGGCCACGGCCCAGCGGAACGCGTTCGCCAGGCGGTACCCGCCGGCGGGCGCCCGGAACGGCGCCGCGGCGCGCAGGACCGTCGGCGCGAGCTCCGCCGTCGTGCGCTCGTCCTCCCCGAGCAGGACGCCGCGCACCAGGCGGTCGTCGTCGGGCACGGCCCACGGGACGTCGACGATCCCCGCCCCCACGACGTCGAGCCCCGCGTCGGCGAGGGCGGACTCGAGCCCGCCCTCGGCGCGCAGCGGTCCGTCGGGCGGCACGTCCTCCTCGTACGCCTCGGCGACGGCCCGCTCGACGACGTCGAGGTCGTTGCGCGCGCCCTCGGCCCAGCAGGCGATGCCGACCCGGCCACCGGGGACCAGCACGCGGGCGACCTCGGCCAGGCCGTCACCGACGTCGTCGGCGAACTGCAGGGCGTTGACCGCGAGGACCGCGTCGAAGGCGGCGTCCTCGAACGGCAGGTGCTCGACGTCGCCGTCCAGGACGGTCGCCGTGGGGTTCCGCTCGCTCGCCCGGCGCGCCATCGCCGGTGCCGGGTCGACGCCCGCGGCCACCGCACCCGCACGCACCAGGTGCGCGACCAGCTCGCCGGTGCCGCACCCGACGTCGAGGACCCGCGACCCCGGCCCGATCCGTGACGCCGTGAGGAGCGGCGCCCAGACCGGCTCCGCGAAGGAGCCCCACAGCTCGGCCCAGCCGTCGGCCACCGCCGACCAGCGCTCGCCCCCGCCGCCGTCCATGCCTCCCGGGTCTCCTCCGTCGCCCACGTGCCGCGGCTCAGGCCTTGCGGCGCTGCGCCGACGTCCAGTCGCGCATGCGCTGCGGGTAGCCGGTGAACCGCACGTTGTACACGGGCACGCCCAGCGACCGGGCCACCTCGAACGCCGTGCGCTCGTCCGGGACACGACGTCGCGTCCACTCGCCGGTGGTCGCCACGAGCAGCACGGTCGTCGGGGTCTGCGCGTTGGGCGGCTCGACGTAGGCCTCCACCCCCACGCGGGTGCGCACGAACTCCTGCAGGTAGGCCATCGTCTCGCCCCGCGATCCCGACGACGGCGGCGCACCGGGGGCCGGCGACGACGACCTGCCCAGCAGGCGTCCCAGCGAGGTCCTGAGCGACATGGCGCGAGACTACCGCCGTCGTCGGCGTCGTGGTCGGGAGACCGCCCGGAGGTGTCCTGGAGGTCATGCGGCGGTCAGGTGTACCCAGCGTCACACCAACCCGGAGCCCCGAACGATTGGGGCGACCCCCGTGGAGGTGACAAGATGGCAGGCAGTGACCAGAACGCGGCAACCCCAGATGTCGCGGGCCGGCAACCCGGCTCGCCTCGGCACGTCGCCTGACCCACTGATCGAAGGAGACTCCACAGGTCATGTCTGAGAACGTGCAGCTCCCTGCACTCGGCGAGTCCGTCACCGAGGGCACCGTCACCCGATGGCTCAAGGCCGTCGGCGACACCGTCGCCGTCGACGAGCCCCTGCTGGAGGTCTCGACCGACAAGGTCGACACGGAGATCCCCTCGCCGGTCGCCGGTGTGCTCGAGCAGATCCTCGTCGAGGAGGACGAGACCGTCGAGGTCGGCGCCACCCTCGCCGTCGTCGGTGACGGTTCCGGTGCCGGTGGTGGCGACGCCGCCCCGGCCGCCGAGGCCCCCGCCGAGCCCGAGGCCCCCGCCGAGCCCGAGGCCCCCGCGGAGCCCGAGCAGCCCGCCGCCGCTGCCGAGCCCGCCCCGGCCGCCGAGGCGCCCGCCGCCGGTGGCGGCGAGGGCACCGAGGTGACGCTGCCCGCCCTGGGCGAGTCCGTCACCGAGGGCACCGTCACCCGGTGGCTCAAGGCCGTCGGCGACTCGGTCGAGGTCGACGAGCCCCTGCTCGAGGTCTCGACCGACAAGGTCGACACCGAGATCCCGTCCCCCGTGGCCGGCACCGTCCAGCAGCTCCTCGTCGAGGAGGACGCGACCGTCGAGGTCGGCGCCGTCCTGGCGATCGTCGGCTCCGGCGCCGCCCCGGCTGCCGAGAAGCCCGCCGAGCCCACCCCGGCCAAGACTCCCGAGCCGGTCGGTGCGCCCTCGAAGCCTGAGGAGCCCGCCCCCGCGCCCGAGAAGCCTGCGGAGACGAAGCCGGCCGCCGAGGAGAAGCCTGCTCCGGCCCCGGAGCAGGCGGCCCAGCCGGAGCCTGCCGCCGAGAAGCCCGCGCCGTCCGCTCCGGGCAAGGGCTCCTACCTCACGCCGCTGGTGCGCAAGCTCGCCGCGGAGAAGGGCGTGGACGTCTCGACCCTCCAGGGCACGGGCGTCGGCGGCCGCATCCGCAAGGAGGACGTGCTCGCCGCGGCCGAGAAGGCCGCCGCCCCGGCTCCTGCCGCCGCCGCGCCTGCCGCGGCCCCGGCCGCCAAGGCCCCGGCCACGCTGCCGGTCTCGCCGCTGCGCGGCACGACCGAGAAGATGTCGCGCCTGCGCAAGATCGTGGCCGAGCGCATGGTCGAGGCACTGCACACGCAGGCCCAGCTCACGACCGTGGTCGAGGTCGACGTCACCAAGGTCGCCAAGCTGCGCGCGAAGGCCAAGGAGTCGTTCAAGGCCCGCGAGGGCGCGAACCTCACCTACCTGCCGTTCTACACGCTGGCCGCGGTCGAGGCGCTCAAGGCGTTCCCGAAGATCAACGCCTCGATCGACCAGGACAAGGGCGAGATCACCTACCACCCCGCGGAGAACGTCGGCATCGCCGTCGACACCGAGCGTGGCCTGGTGGTCCCGGTCATCAAGAACGCCGGCGACCTGAACCTGGCGGGCATCGCCCGCCAGATCGGCGACCTGGGCGCCCGCACCCGGGCGAACAAGGTCGGCCCGGACGAGCTCTCCGGCGCCACGTTCACGATCACGAACACCGGCTCGGGCGGCGCACTCATCGACACGCCGATCGTCCCCGGCGGGCAGGTCGCGATCCTCGGCACCGGCACGATCACCAAGAAGCCGGCGGTCGTGACGGGCCCGGACGGCGAGGAGACCATCGCCATCCGCCAGTTCGCGTACCTGTTCCTCTCCTACGACCACCGCCTGGTCGACGGTGCGGACGCCGCGCGGTTCCTCACCGCCATCAAGGCACGCATCGAGGAGGGCGCGTTCGAGGCCGAGGTCGGTCTCTGACCTCACCCCGTCCCTGACGACGAAGGGCGTCCCCGCCACGGCCGGGACGCCCCTGGTCGGGCCGCCCCGCCCCC
>NZ_JBHTVC010000110.1:0-4770 GCF_042793275.1 Isoptericola sp. NPDC056578 | reverse complement strand
GGCCCGCACCGTCCGGGGGGACGGTGCGGGCCGGCGTGGGTGTCCGGGCGGTCCGGGGTCAGGCCTTGGCCGTCTCCTCGGAGGTCTCCTCCGTCGGCTCCTCGGACGTGGCGTCGTCGGCGGACCCCTCGACCTCGGCGGCCGCGGCGTCCTCCTCCTCGGTGCCGATGAACTCGGCCAGGTCGACGACGTTGCCGTCGGAGTCCTTGACCTCGATGTCGCGCAGCGCGACCGCGAGGGCCTTGGAGCGCGCGACCTCACCGACCATGGCGGGGATCTGGCCGCCCTGGTCCAGGGTCGAGATGAACTGGTTCGGGTCCATGCCGTACTGCTGCGACGCCTGGACCAGGTACTCGACGAGCTCGCCCTGGCCGACCTGGACCTCGAGCTTCTCGGCCAGCGTGTCCAGCAGGATCTGGTTCTTGAGGGCCTTGGTGGCGTCCTCGGTGACCTCGGCGCGGTGCTCGTCGTCCTCGAGACGGTTCTCCGACTCCAGGTGGCGGTGCACCTCGGCCTCGACGGCACCGGACGGCACCGGGACCTCGACGGCCTCGAGCAGCTTCTCCAGCAGCAGGTCGCGGGCGGCGACGGCCTGGTTCGACGTCTTGATCGACGCGACCTGCTCGCGCAGGTCCGCCGTCAGCTCCTCGAGCGTGTCGAACTCCGAGGCGAGCTGGGCGAAGTCGTCGTCCGGCGTCGGCAGGTCGCGCTCCTTGACGGCCGTGGCCGTGACGGTGACCTGCGCCTCCTCGCCCTCGTGCTCGCCGCCGGCGAGCTTCGTGGCGAAGGTCGTGGTCTCGTCCGTCGACAGGCCGGTGAGGGCCTCGTCCAGGCCGTCCAGCATGTTGCCGGCGCCGATCTGGTAGGAGACGCCGGAGACCGAGTCGATCTCCTCGTCGCCGATGACGGCGTTGAGGTCGATGACGACGTAGTCGCCCTCGACGGCGGGACGGTCGACGCCCACGAGGGTGCCGAAGCGCTCGCGCAGCGCGTCGAGGCGCTCGGTGACGTCCTCGTCGGTCACCTCGGTGGAGTCCACCGTGATGTCGATGCCGGACAGCTCCGGGAGGGTGATCTCGGGCCGGACCTCGACCTCGGCGGTGAACGCGAGCTGGCCCTCGCCGGCCTTGGCGGGGACCTCGGTCACCTCGACCTCGGGCTGGCCCAGGGGGCGCAGCGACTCGGCCGTGACGGCGTCGCGGTAGAAGTTCGACAGAGCGTCGTTCACGGCGTGCTCGACGACCGCACCCCAGCCGACGCGCTGGTCGATGATGCGCGGGGGAACCTTGCCCTTGCGGAACCCGGGGATGTTCACCTGCTCGGCGATGTGCTTGTACGCGTGGTCGATGCTCGGCTTGAGCTCGTCGTACTCCACCTCGACGGTCAGCTTGACCTTGGTGGGCTCCAGGGTCTCGACGGCGCTCTTCACTTCGATGGTCTCCAACGGTTCGGGTGCTGCGCGCGCGTCTCACCGGCGCGAGCCGGCCTGGTTGCTGCGGCGCGGGGTGCGGGGACCGTACGACGGGCGTACGGGCAACCCGTCCATCCTACGCCACGGCGAGGGCCGCCCGGGGACGCCCGCGTCACGACGACGCGCGTCCCGGGCGACCCTCGCCGGGTACGTCCTGGCAGAGGATCGGGCGCGGACGATCAGGAGCAGGTGTAGGTGATGCCGTTGACGTCGTGCACGCCCGGCCCGAGGTCGCCGCAGACCTCGATCAGGTGGCTCGCCGCCACGCCCAGCACCACGGCCAGGATGATCGTCCCGAGGAGCACGAGGGCGCTCACGATGATGCCGGCGATGGCGACGCCGTTCGGCTGGCCCACCTTGCGCGACTTCACGAGGCCGACGATCGACAGGATCAGGCCGACGATCGACAGGGGCCCGAAGAAGCCGAGCACCAGGCCGACGATGCCCAGCGTCTTGCCCGGGTTCTGCGGCGGCTGGCCGTAGGCCGGCGCGTACTGCCCCGCCGGCGGCGCGGCGGGGTACGCCTGGCCGGGCGCCTGCGGAGCGGCGGGGTACGCCTGCCCGCCGGCCGGCTGGGCGGGGTAGGCCTGGCCCGGCGCCGGCTGACCCGGGGCGGGCTGCTGCGGCTCGGTGCCGCCGGGGGGCGTCGCACCCGGCTCGGGCGTGCCTGGCGTGTAGGGGTCCGGGGTGGTCATCAGGTTCTCCTCGCACGTCGGTCGCCGTCCGTCGGCGATCGGGGGCCGATCCTTCCAGATCGGCACGCCGAGCGCGGGCCGATCCACGGGCGAGCCGCGACGAACCACGACGTCCGCCCTGTGCCGCTGTCGGGGTGACTGGATTCGAACCAGCGACCCTCTGCTCCCAAAGCAGATGCGCTACCAAGCTGCGCCACACCCCGCGGCCCGCCGTCGGGCGGGGCCTCGGTCAGTGTAGTGCCGCCGTCCGGCGGCGAGCCCCCGACGTGCGTCGACGGGTCCGTGCGCCCCCGCGGCTTTGCTAGGGTTGGCCCGCGTTCCCACCCGGCGACGATGTCGCGGGGTGGCCGTGCGGGCGTAGCTCAATGGTAGAGCCCCAGTCTTCCAAACTGGCTACGCGGGTTCGATTCCCGTCGCCCGCTCCCCTGCCTCCTCTCCCCCTCCTTCCCCTTCGCGGCCCGTCCGCGACCCGTCCGCGACCCAGGGGACAGGTGTCTCCCGACCGATCGACGACGCCGATGGATGAGATGCTCCTTGTCGATCGGTCGCGTCCTGGTTAGGCTCGGCGCCGCAGCCTGCGACAGGCGCGACCACACGGCAGCAGCACCCCGAAGCAACACGAAGCATCACGAGGAGGGCCGGCATGACGAACGTCCGCCGCGTCGCCCCCTCGACCGCCCTCTCGTCCCACCGGAGGACGGTGCCGGCGTCGGCGCTCCGCACCCCGGCGTGCGCCGCGGCGACGACGCCGCGATGCTGTCGATAGAGCGTCCACGTCACGTCCGACCCGCCCGACGGCGGGTCCCCGACGACCGTGCGGCGCTCGCACCGACCTCGCCGACGCCCCTGCGCCGCGCCCTCCGAGCACCTGCTCGGGGGCCCGCACCGCACGCGACGGCGCACCCGCACCACCTCGCCCGCACGCACTCCTCGAGAAGGAACACCCCATGGCACGCATCTACGACGACGCGACGAAGCTCATCGGCCGCACCCCGCTCGTCCGGCTGAACCGTCTCGCCGCCGGCCTCGACGCGACGGTCGTCGCGAAGCTCGAGTTCTACAACCCCGCCAACTCCGTGAAGGACCGCATCGGCGTCTCGATCATCGACGCCGCGGAGGCCTCCGGCGACCTGCAGCCGGGCGGCACCATCGTCGAGGGCACCTCGGGCAACACCGGCATCGCGCTCGCCTGGGTCGGCGCCGCACGCGGCTACAAGGTCGTGCTCGCGATGCCGGAGACGATGTCGAAGGAGCGTCGCGCCCTGCTGCGCGCGTACGGCGCGGAGCTCGTGCTCACGCCGGGCGCGGAGGGCATGAAGGGCGCCGTCGCCGCGGCGGAGAAGATCGCCGCCGAGCGGCCGGGCGCGATCCTCGCCCGCCAGTTCGCCAACGAGGCCAACCCGAAGGTGCACCGCGAGACCACGGCCGAGGAGATCTGGGCCGACACCGACGGCGAGGTCGACGTGGTCGTCTCCGGCATCGGTACCGGCGGCACCATCACGGGCGTCGGCCAGGTCCTCAAGGAGCGCAAGCCCGAGATCCGGATCGTCGCGGTCGAGCCCGCCGAGTCGCCCATCCTCAACGGCGGGACCCCCGGCCCGCACAAGATCCAGGGCCTGGGCGCCAACTTCGTCCCGGAGATCCTCGACACCTCCGTCTACGACGAGGTGCTCGACGTCGACGCCGAGACGTCGGTCGAGCTCGCCCGCCGCGCCGCGAAGGAGGAGGGCCTCCTGGTCGGCATCTCCTCGGGCGCCGCGATCGCCGGGGCGCTCGAGGTCGCGAAGCGGCCCGAGAATGCCGGGAAGCTGATCGTGGTCGTCATCCCCGACTTCGGCGAGCGGTACCTGTCCACGATCCTGTACTCGGACCTGCTGGACTGACGTGACGAGCCGCCGCACCGCTCCGACCGCCGCCGCCGGGGCCGCCCACGAGGACCTCGACGGCGACGTCGACCACCCGATGCCGGCCGGGCACCGCCCGGGCCTGCGCCACCTGGTCGAGATCCTCGCCGAGGACCTCGAGGCGGCGCACGCGCACGACCCGGCGGCGCGCTCCCGGTTCGAGGTCGCGCTGGGCTACCCGGGAGTGCACGCCGTGTGGGCGCACCGGGTGTCCCACCGCATGTGGCACCGGCCCGGCCTGCGCCTGCCGGCGCGCCTGCTGTCGCAGGCCGCCCGGTGGGTGACCGGGATCGAGATCCACCCCGGCGCGCGGATCGGGCGGCGGCTCTTCATCGACCACGGCATGGGCGTGGTGATCGGGCAGACGGCGGTGGTCGGCAACGACTGCGTGCTGTTCCACGGCTCCACCCTGGGCGGCCGCTCGATGACCCGGGGCAAGCGGCACCCCACCCTGGGCGACCGGGTCATGGTGGGCGCCGGCGCCAAGATCCTCGGCCCGCTGTGGATCGGCGACGACGCGCAGATCGGCGCGAACGCGGTCGTGACCCGCGACGTGCCGAACGGCATGGTCGCCGTCGGGGTGCCCGCGCACGCGCGCACGCCCGGTCACCGGCCCGACCACGGCCAGCACGTCGAGGACGCCTCGGAGCTGCTCGAGTACGTCATCTGAGCGGCCCGCAGCCGCGGCCCGTGCGCCCAC
>NZ_JBHTVC010000109.1:0-5297 GCF_042793275.1 Isoptericola sp. NPDC056578 | reverse complement strand
GATGTGCGAACTACCTCGGCGAGGGCCGGGCTACCTCGGCGAGGGCCGGGCTACCTCGGCGAGGGCCGGGCTACCTCGGCGAGGGCCGGGCTACCTCGGCGTCAGTGCGGACGGACCGGGCCGACGGCGTCGGACGTGAACGTCGCCGACGTGTAGCCGGGCGCCGACACGGTCACCTCGACCGAGATGTCCGCGCCGCGGTCACGACCGGTGAGGTGGTACCGCGTGCCGTCCGCGCCGCGCACGGGCTCGCCGTCGCGCAGCCACTGCACGTCGACGTCGGTGCCGTCCCCGGGCAGGTACTCCCCCGGGTCGACGGTGAGGACCTTGCCGATCTTCGCCCTGCCCTCGATGCTCGGCCCCTCGACGTCGGTGACGACGGGGTCGTGCAGGGTCACGTCGGCGGCCCGGGTGAACACCTGCCGGTGCGCGTACCAGAGCTGGTAGTAGGCGTCCTCGCCGCGCACGTCCGTGCGGTCGTCGGGCACGGAGCCGTCGAACGACGTGGCGTAGTAGTAGTCGGTCGAGACCGAGTCGTCGGACACCACGTAGCTCTGCTCGGCCCCGATGGTGTACTCGATCGGCGTGACCGCCTGCTCGGCGATGCCCGGGTAGGGCTGGTACGCCGCGCCCTCCGGGTACGCCCGGCCGTAGATGGCCGCGGTCTCGTCCCCGCTCACGGTCACCGTCTGCCCGGTGCTCGGCACGACCACGGGGCGGTCCGCCGGGTTGTGGATCCAGGCCAGCGACCCGGCCCACCACACGCCCAGCCACTGGTCCCGCACCTGCGCGACGACGAGCTTGTGGCCCGAGGTGACGCGCGCGCTGATGTCGCTGGCGTAGGTCGTGCCGTCCGCGCCGCCCGGCTTCCAGCCGGGGTCACGGGCGTAGGGGGCGTCGAGCGACGGCTCCTGGTAGGCCACCGCGAAGTTGGTGCCGGCGCCCGCGACGCAGTCGCCGGACCCCGGCGACGCCTGCTCGCACCCCGTGACCGGGTTGGCGTTGTCGTCGTAGCCGGCGACCACCTCGACGACGTCGCCGGGCGCGACGTCCGTCGTCGTGTCCAGCCCGCCGCCGATCGGCGCACCGAGCAGCTCGAAGTAGTGCTCCCAGTCCCAGTACGGGCCCGGGTCCCAGTGCACGCTCTTCGTGTAGCCGGGCAGGATGCCGGGGATCTGGTCGTGCCCGATGACGTGCGCGCGGTCGAGCGGGACGTCGTACTTCTCGCCCAGGTACCGCACGAGCTGCGCGGACGACTGGTAGAGCGCCTCCGTGAACCAGCCCGACGTGCCGGCCCAGCCCTCGTGCTCCAGGCCGATCGAGTGCATGTTCATGTACCAGTTGCCGGCGTGCCAACCCACGTCGGAGGGCTCGAGGTGGTTCGCCACGTGCCCGTCGGACGAGCGCAGCGTGTAGTTCCACGCCAGGTAGTTCGGGTCCTGGACCATGTTCAGGGTCCCGTCGTACCCGCCCTCGGTGTCGTGGACGACGATGTAGTCGATCGACGGGCCGCCCTCGCCCGTGCGGTCGGCCTGGTCGTGGTTGCCGTAGTTGCCCGTGTCGTCGGGCAGGTCGGCGCTGCCCTTCGCGTACGGCGCCGGTATCCAGTCGCAGCCCAGGTCGGGCGGGCAGTCGGCGGCGGGGTCGCTCGCCGCGGACGCGGACGCCTCGGGCAGGACGGCGTCCGGACGGGCGGCGAGGGTGACCAGACCGCCGTCGTCGGTCGTGCGGCTCTCACCCTTCTGCAGGGTCGAGTACACCCGCGCGGCGAACGACGGCGAGCCGCCCAGCCGCGCGACGGCCGTTCCCCAGGACGCGAGGTCGCCCGCGCCCTCGCCCGCGTCCTCCTGGTAGGAGGCGAGGAGCGCGGCGGCGCCGCAGGTGTTCGCGGCGGCGTCGGACCTCAGCTCGGCGACGGGCAGCCCGGTCAGGGCGGCGGCGCGGTCGAGCTCGCTCACGGCGGAGCGGGGCGTGGCGTCCTTGCCGGCCCCGTCGGGCGCCTCGGGCGCGTGGTCGAGCAGGTTGAACAGGCCGTAGCCGCCGTCGATGCTGGGGGTGCCGGCGTGCTGGTCCCAGCGGGACTCCATGTAGGAGACGGCCTTGAGCAGGTCGGCGGGGACCCCGGTGGCGTCGCTCGCCGCGGCGAACGCGGACTCCCGGTCCGGCGCGGCGACGACGGCGTCGCAGGTCACGTCGGACGTGGGGGCGGTGGTCGGCCCCGCCCCCGCGGCGACCGCGGGGATCGTGACCAGGGGCAGGAGGAGGCCGGCGGCTGCCAGCTCGGTGGTGCGTCGTCGTACGGATCTCACGGGGAGTGCTCCTCTCGAGGACGGAGTGCGCTCGGGGCGCACCTCGTCATCGAACCGTGAAATCCCGTTTCATGGGAAGTGATAGACGTAAAAAATCTCGTCGCGCGAGATCGCGACGAGATCCGGCCACGCCCGAGGGACGGACGGCGGGAATCAGGAGAGGCGGACGGTGGCCTGCGAGCGGCCGAGCACCTTGGCGCCCTCGTGGGTCACCGTGAGGTCGACCCGCACCGTCCCGGCGTCGGCGTCGATCGCGCCGACGGCGGCGGAGACCTCGACGACGGCGCCACCGTCGCGCGGCACCGGGACCGGCTTCGTGAAGCGGGTCTGGTAGGCGACGACGGCGCCCGGGTCCCCCGCCCAGTCGGCGACGACGCCGACGACGGATCCCATCGTGAGCATGCCGTGGGCGATGACGTCGGGCAGCCCGACGCCGGTGGCGAAGGACTCGTCCCAGTGGATCGGGTTGAAGTCGCCGCTGGCCCCGGCGTAGCGCACGAGGCGGGCGCGGTCGAGCTCGACCGCGCCGGTGGCGACGACGTCGCCGACGGCGAGGTCCGCGAGCACGGGGCGGGGCTGCTCGTGTGCCATCAGGAGTCCTCCCCGCGGATCACCAGGCTCGAGCTGACGGTCGCGACGGGCTCGCGGGCGCCGTCGTCGGCCGCGCCGTCCGCGGCCGCGAAGATCTCGCAGCGCGTGGTCACCATCGCGATGCCCGCCCGCTCGGTCACCGAGTCCACGTGGAGCACGGTGACCAGCTCGTCGCCCGCGACGATCGGCCGGTGGTGCGTGAACCTCTCGTCCGCGTGCACGACGCGCGAGAAGTCGATCCCGGCGGCCGGGTCCTGGACGTACTGCGCCTCGGCCCGTTGCGCGACGACGACGGCGAACGTGGGGGGCGCGACCAGGTCCGGATAGCCGAGACCCCGCGCTGCCACGAGGTCGTGGTGCGCGGGGTGGGCGGCACCGACGGCGGAGGCGAACTCACGGAGCTTCTCGCGCCCTACCGAGTAGGGGGCGGTGGCCGGGTACTCGCGGCCAGCGAAGCCTCGATCGGGAAGCGTGTTCGCCACGTCGGTGCGGTGATCCGTCGAGAGCTGCGTCAGCGGGTCTCGCGGTGCGACGTGTGCTTGCCGCAGCGCGGGCAGAACTTCGCCAGCTCGAGACGGTCGGGGTCGTTACGACGGTTCTTCTTCGTGATGTAGTTCCGCTCCTTGCAGTCCACGCAGGCCAGCGTGATCTTCGGGCGGACGTCCGCGCTCTTGGCAGCCATGGTGTGTCACCTCTCGCGCCCCCGGAAGGCGCCACGTGAATCAAGGAACAGGCCGGTCCGACGCCGGCCGTCGAACCGTGATGGTGTCGGTAGCGAGGGCGGGGCTCGAACCCGCGACCTCACGATTATGAGTCGTGCGCTCTGACCAGCTGAGCTACCCCGCCGCGCGTGACGGAACGCAGGACCATTCGTCCTCGAACAAGGACGACGGTCCCGCGTCACATCACAGAGCCCCGAAAGGGAATCGAACCCTTGACCTTCTCCTTACCATGGAGACGCTCTGCCGACTGAGCTATCGGGGCAGCGGAGAAGACTCTACACGGCTCTCGGCACCTGATGAAATCCGCGGGATGCCCGCTCGATCACATCGTGCACCGGGGCCGTGCAGGCCCCTCCAGACGTCGGACGAGGCGCCTCCCGAGGGTGGCGCCCCGTCCGTCGCGGTGGCAGGTGAGGGATTCGAACCCCCGAAGGCTGAGCCGTCTGATTTACAGTCAGATCCCTTTGGCCGCTCGGGCAACCTGCCGTGCGGGCTCGCGGACGAGCTCGCGGGTAGAACCATAACGCCCCGGAGGGCCCCGGCGGAAATCGTCCCGCCGTGGCCCCCGTCACGACCGCACGCGGGGCGCGCCGGGGCCCTACATTGAGGCGGTGACGTCCCCCTCCTCCCCCGACCGCTGGGGGCTGCCGCTCGGCCTCTCGGCGTTCGTCCTGTGGGGCGCGATGCCCCTCTTCTTCCCGCTGCTCGAGCCCGCCGGCCCCGTCGAGATCATCGCCCACCGCGTGGTGTGGAGCCTCGTGTTCTGCGTGGTGCTCCTGCTCGTCACGCGCACGTTCGGGTCGTTCCTCGCCGTCCTGCGCAACGGGCGCGTCATGGGCGCGCTCGCCGTCGCGTCCGTCCTGATCATCGCGAACTGGACCACGTACGTGTACGCGGTGCTCTCCGGCCACGTGCTGGACGCCGCCCTCGGGTACTTCATCAACCCGCTGCTGACCGTGCTCCTCGGCGTGCTCGTGCTGCGCGAGCGCCTGCGCGTGGCGCAGTGGGTCGCGCTCGGGTTCGGAGCCGCGGCCGTCGTGGTGATCTCCACGGGCGTGGGCGGCCTGCCGTGGATCGCCCTCGTTCTCGCGGGCGCCTTCGGGCTCTACTCCCTGGTGAAGAACCGGGTGGGGCGCGACGTCGGCGCGCTGCCCGGCCTGGCCGCGGAGACGGCCGTGGCCACCCCGTTCGCCCTGGCATACCTCGTGGTGCTCGGCGTCACCGGCGTCGGCACGTTCACGACCGAGGGCGTGGGGCACGCGCTCCTGCTCGCCGCCTGCGGCGTCATCACCGGGCTGCCCCTGCTGCTCTTCTCGGCCGCCGCGCGCCGGCTGCCGCTGTCGGTCGTCGGGATGCTGCAGTACCTGACCCCGGTGCTCCAGTTCCTGCTGGGCCTGCTGGTCTTCGGGGAGCACATGCCGCCCACCCGCTGGGCCGGGTTCGTGCTCGTGTGGGTGGCGCTCGTGATCCTCACGGCCGACGGCACCCGGCAGGCCCGCGCGTCGCGCCTCGCCACCCGGGACGCCGCAGGGGCGGGGGGGGCCCCGGGGGGCCCCCCCCCCCCCAATTCACCCTCGAGCGCGTCGACGACGCCGTCGCCGACTTCATCGGGGACGAGAAGGACCGCAGGGAGCACTGAGGGCGGCCGCGGCGCGGGCAGGGACCCGCGGCGCGG
>NZ_JBHTVC010000108.1:0-5342 GCF_042793275.1 Isoptericola sp. NPDC056578 | reverse complement strand
AACACACTGTTGAGTTCTCAAACAACCGACGCACACCGCAGAACCAGAACCAACCGTTCCGACCCCGCCGGGGCAACCCCTCAAACTTACCAGACCGTTTTCCCTCTTCCAAATCCCTGATCCGAAGATCGAAGGAGGTCGAAAAGACGATCCGATCCCACCGGGAAGAATGCGCGAAGCATCCCGACCGTTGAAGGTGTGGGTTTTCAGTCCCGGCCCGGCCACCGGTACCCAGCCTCTCGGCTGTCTCCTCGGTGTCCGTCGGCCCGTCGGGCTGACGTCGTAGAACATTACCCGGGCGGGCCGCTCCGTGCAACGTGGCCGGACGTGGCGCGCGCCACGTCCGGCCACGGGCGCCCGACCGGTGCCGCGTGGGGCCCCGATCAGGCGGTCACGGTCTCCGGCTCAGGCCGGTCACCGCGCGCCAGCCGGCGCGCCGAGTCGAACTCGTCGAGCACCGTGCCGTCCGGCCGCGGCGTCAGGAAGCTGACCACCACGGCCACGAGCAGGCCGAGCGCGAAGCCCGGGATGATCTCGTAGAGGGAGTCCGCGAGGGACGACCTTCCCCAGGCGAAAGCCACGACCGCGCCCGCGAGCATCCCGGACAGGGCGCCCCATCGCGTGAGGCGGCGCCAGTACAGGCTGAGGATCACGACGGGTCCGAACGCGGAGCCGAAGCCCGCCCAGGCGAACCCGACGAGGTCGAGGATCGACGACGTGCGGTCCAGGGCGATGAGGCCGGCGACCACGGCGACGACGAGCACGCCCGCCCGTCCCAGCATCACCTCGGTGCGCGTGCTCAGGCGGAGCCCGGTCATCTTGACGAGGTCCTCGACGAGCGCCGATGAGGAGACGATGAGCTGCGACGAGATCGTCGACATGATCGCCGCCAGCACGGCCGCGAGCACCAGCCCCGCGATCAGCGGGTGGAAGAGGAGCTGCGCCAGCACCAGGAAGATCGTCTCGGGGTTGTCCACCGCGAGACCGTTGACGGTCGCGTAGGCGACGCCGACCAGTCCGGTCAGCACGGCCCCGAGTGCGGTGAGGAACATCCACCCGATCCCGATCCGGCGACCGGCCTTCGCGTCCTGCGGGCTGCGGATCGCCATGAAGCGCACGATGATGTGCGGCTGCCCGAAGTACCCCAGGCCCCACGCGAGCGCGGAGATCACCCCGGTGGCCGAGGCGCCGGCGAAGAAGGACAGGTGGTGGGTACCGGTGGCGGCGTCGGCAGCACGGATGCCCTCGGTCACCGCGCCCCAGCCGCCGAGGTCCACGATCGCGATGACCGGCACGGCCACGAGGGCCGCGAGCATCAGCAGCCCCTGCGCGACGTCGGTCCACGTGGCACCGAGGAACCCGCCGAACAGCGTGTAGGCCAGCGTCACCCCTCCCACGACCAGGAGCCCGGTGAGGTAGTCGAGGCCGAACGAGCTCTCGAAGAAGGTGCCGCCGGCCACCATGCCGGACGACACGTAGAACGTGAAGAACACCAGCACGATGAGGCCGGCCGCGATGCGCAGCAGGTGCGCGGGGTCATGGAGGCGGTTGTCGAAGAAGCTGGGGATCGTGATCGAATTGCTCGCGACCTCCGTGTAGGCCCGCAGGCGGGGCGCCACGAACTTCCAGTTGAGCCAGGCGCCGACGGTGAGGCCGATCGCGATCCACGCCTCGACGAGACCGGTGGCGTAGATCGCCCCCGGCAGTCCCATCAGCAGCCAGCCCGACATGTCGGAGGCGCCGGCGCTCAGCGCCGCCACGCCCGGCCGGAGCTTGCGCCCCCCGAGCATGTAGTCGTCCAGGTCGTCCGTGCGGCGGTACGCGGCGTAGCCGATGCCCAGCATCGCCACCAGGTACGCGACGATCGCGATCGTCTGCCAGGTCTGATCGCTCATGCGATCGATCACCCTCTCGGTCGTGTGGTGCAGCGTCTGGCGCTGGACGCGCCGACCGCCGCATGCACGACGGACCGGGGCCAGGTCGGGACGCGGTCGGCGCTGACCTCGCTGCGGTGCCACCCCGTTGCCACCTCGATGGCGCCGAAACGACCAACGGCCCGATCCCTGGTGAGGATCGAGCCGTTGTGCCTTTCGGTGCGCCCGGAGGGATTCGAACCCCCAACCTTCTGATCCGTAGTCAGATGCTCTATCCGTTGAGCTACGGGCGCAGTCCTTGGCCGGCGCTCTCGCACCGACCGACGAGAACATTACAGCCCTCGAGCCGGTTCCCCAAACCGAGGTGCCGCATCGTGATGCACGACACCGGCAGGGCTCCTGCCGGAGCAACAGAAAAGGCCCCGGGCGTTCAGCAGCCGGAGCCTTCCTGGCGGAGACGGCGGGATTTGAACCCGCGAACGGGTTGCCCCGTTACCACCTTAGCAGGGTGGCGCACTAGACCAGACTATGCGACGTCTCCTCGCGGCAACACAGCAACACCGCGGCGCCCAGACTAACCGGCGACGCTGCCCGGGGGCAAAGCCGCGCGGCGTCGTCCCCACCACACCCCCGACCGCGCTACGGTCTGCCGCATGCTGGACGACGACGACCAGGACCACCCGCAGCGCGCCCACCAGGGCACGGACGACGGCCCGCACCACCCCACCACCCCCTCCCCGCCGCCCGGCGACACACCGGACGACTACGACGTGCTGGTGATCGGTTCCGGGTTCGGCGGCAGCGTCGCCGCCCTGCGCCTGACCGAGAAGGGCTATCGCGTGGGCGTGCTCGAGGCCGGGCGCCGGTTCGCCGACGACGAGCTGCCGCGCACCTCCTGGGACCTGCGGCGCTTCCTGTGGGCGCCGGCGCTCGGCTGCTTCGGTATCCAGCGGATCCACCGCCTGCGGGACGTGCTGGTCCTCGCCGGCGCCGGCGTCGGCGGCGGCTCGCTCGTCTACGCGAACACCCTGTACCGGCCGCTGGACGCCTTCTGGACCGACCCCGCCTGGGCGCACGTCACCGACTGGAAGGCGGAGCTCGAGCCGTACTACGACCAGGCGGAGCGGATGCTCGGCGTCGTCGACTACCGCCGCACCACCCCCGCCGACGAACTGATGCGCGACGTCGCCGACGACCTCGGGGTGGGGCACACCTTCCGCAAGGTGCGGGTGGGCGTGTACCTCGGCCCGGACGGCGACGACCGGCCGCGCGGCGCCCGCGGCCCCGCGGTCCCCGACCCCTTCTTCGGGGGCGCCGGGCCCGACCGCAACCCGTGCCTGCACTGCGGCGAGTGCATGACCGGCTGCCGGCACAACGCGAAGAACACGCTCGTGAAGAACTACCTGCACCTCGCCGAGAGCGCCGGCGCGCGGGTGCACCCGCTGACCACGGCCACCGCGGTCGTGCCGCGGTCCGGCGGCGGGTACGAGATCCGCACCCACCGGACGGGTCGCCGCTGGGCGGGCCGCCGCACCTACCGTGCCCGGCAGGTCGTGCTCGCCGCCGGCACGCTCGGCACGCAGCGCCTCCTGCACGCGATGCGGGACAGCGGGGACCTGCCGCGCCTGTCCGACCGGCTCGGTCACCTCACCCGGACCAACTCCGAGGCGCTGCTCGGCGCCATGCGGCCCGCCCGCCGCGGGCAGGTCGGCGAGCCCGACTACTCCGAGGGCGTCGCCATCACGTCGTCCTTCTACCCGGACCCGCAGACGCACGTCGAGCCCGTCCGGTACGGCCGCGGGTCCAACGCGATGGGACTGCTGCAGACGGTGCTCGTCGACGGCGTCGGGCCCGGCGAGGGGCCGCGCTGGCGACGCTGGCTCGGCGAGCTGTGGCGGCAGCGCCGGCACCTGCCCGCGCTGTACGACCTGCGTGGCTGGTCGCAGCGCACGGTCATCGCCCTCGTCATGCAGAGCCGCGACAACTCGCTCACCACGTTCACGCGCCGCGGGCCGCTGGGGCGGCGCCTCACCTCCCGGCAGGGCACCGGCGCCCCGAACCCGACGTGGATCCCCGTGGCGCACGACGCCGTGCGCGCGATGGCCGACCGGATGGGCGGTCTCGCGGGCGGCAGCGCGGGCGACCCGTTCGACGTGCCGATGACCGCGCACATCCTCGGCGGGTGCACCATCGGCGAGACGCCGGAGGCGGGCGTGATCGATCCCTACCACCGCGTGCACGGCCACCCGGGCCTCCACGTGCTCGACGGGTCCGCCGTCACCGCGAACCTGGGCGTCAACCCGTCGCTGACCATCACCGCACAGGCCGAACGGGCCTGCGCGCTGTGGCCCAACCGCGACGAGGCCGATGCCCGGCCCGCTCCCGGCGCGAGGTACGTCGTCGTGCCGCCGACGGCGCCCCGGCGGCCTGTCGTGCCCGGGGCCGCGCCCGGGGCGCTGCGGCTGCCGCTCGTCGAGATCCGGCACGCCTGACGCGGCACCCCTGATCCGGTACCCCTGATCCGGCACCGACAGCACGACGCCCCGACGGTGTGACCGTCGGGGCGTCGTCGGGCGGAGGGCGAGGGATTCGAACCCCCGGTGCATTGCTGCACAACGGTTTTCAAGACCGTCACATTAGGCCGCTCTGTCAGCCCTCCCGGGACGGCCGCACGGGCGCTCGTCCGGCACAGCAGTGTACCGGCCGGCATACGCCCGCGGCCCCGGTCGCCGAGGCGTTCCGGGGCCGCGGGAGCGACGGGCGAGCAGCTCTCAGGCCGCGCCGCCGCCCGAGCGCAGCTGACGCATCGCGAGCTGCACGAGGGCGATGAGCGTCTGCTTGGTCGCCGCGCGCGACCGCGCGTCCGTGTAGAGCATCGGCACGTGCGCCGGGATCTGCAGCGCCTCGCGGACGTCCTCGAGCCGGTGCTTGGCCACACCGTCGAAGCAGTTGACGCCCACGACGAACGGCACGCCCCGCGACTCGAAGTAGTCGATCGCCGGGAAGCACTGCTCCAGGCGGTCCGTGTCGACCAGCACGACGGCACCGATCGCGCCGCGGATGAGGTCGTCCCACATGAACAGGAAGCGGTCCTGCCCCGGGGTGCCGAACAGGTACAGCCACAGGTTGCCCGGCAGGTTCACCCGGCCGAAGTCCATGGCCACGGTGGTGCTCGTCTTGCGGTCGGAGACCCCGCCCGCGTCGTCGACACCCACCGAGTGCTCGGTCATCGCGGCCTCGGTGTTCAGCGGCTCGACGTCCGAGATGGAGCCGATGAACGTCGTCTTGCCGACGGCGAAGCCACCGGCCACGACGATCTTCGTCACCGTCGGGGCGCCGGCGGGCGGCGCGGGTGCCGCGGCCGCCTGCGTGGCAGCCCCGTCGGCCGGACGTGCGGCAGGGGGCTGCGGCGCCGTGGCCGGCTGGGCGGCCGGCGCCTGGGGCGCGGCGGCCTGCGGCGGGCTCGCG
>NZ_JBHTVC010000107.1:0-5913 GCF_042793275.1 Isoptericola sp. NPDC056578 | reverse complement strand
CGCCGAGGTCGTGGACTGGGCCAGGACCTCGGCGAGACTCGTCCTACCTCGGCCTGCTGAGCACGACCTCGTGCGTCAGCCGCGGCGCCGGAAGGCCACGGGGTCCTCGAGGTAGGCCTCCCAGGCCGCGCGCTCGACGTCGGCGATGCGCCGCGGCGCGCCCGTCGCGGCGTCGACGACGACGATCGTCGTGGCCGCCTTGACGTACGCCTTGCCGCCCGACGCCGGGCCCGTGCGGTCGAAGCCGCCGGGGACGCCGTCGTGCACCTCGTAGCAGACCTCCAGGCTCGCCCCGCCGATCCCGCCGATCCACATCTCCACCCGGACCGGGGTGCGGGAGAAGGCGAGCGGGCGCAGGTACTCGATCTGCTGCCCGGCGACGAGCGTGTGCGACGTGGCGTGCGGGCCCGTGTCGAGGACGGCGGTGGGCCACTCCTCGCCGTCCACGGCCTCCGGGTGCCGCCAGAACGCCGTGATGCGCGCGTCCTCCAGGAGGCGGAGCATCGCGACGTTGTTGACGTGCTGGTAGGCGTCGAGGTCCGACCAGCGCAGGGGGACGGGCACGTGCAGACGGGTCATGGCTCGCATCGTCGCACGCCGTCGGCCCCGGACCGGCATCGTCCCGGGACCGGCGTCAGCCGGCCGCGATCGCCGCCGCGGCGCGGCAGCGCGCGAGCGCGGCGAGCTCGTCCCCCACCGGCACGCGCACCAACCGGTCCGCCACGCCCGAGACGGACTCGCGCAGGCGACGGCGCACCCGCGCCGCCCGGCGGCGCGCGCCCCACGCCGTGAAGACCCGCGCGACGAGCGCGAGCAGCAGGCCTGCCACCAGCCCCCCGATCGCCAGCAGGGTGGGCCACGGCACCTCGAGCACCCCGCCGCCGGAGCCCGTGAGGTCCACGGTGAGCACCGGCAGGATCAGCGGCGGCAGCCGGAAGTACTCCACCGCCGCCGCGGCGGCGAGCCACAGCAGCCCGACCACGGCCGCCGCCAGCAGCACCCACTGCACGGCACCCACCGCAGCCCACCAGCGCGGCCGCCGCGCCGCCTCCAGCCGGGTCCCGACGACCGCCTGGTCGAGGTCCCCGGGCAGCCGGTCGATCGCGTCCTGCGCCCGGCCGCGCGCCACCAGCACCCACGGGTCGGGCGCGCCCTCGGTGACCTCGTCGACGTACCGGCGGACCGCCGACGCCGACGCCGCACGCACGGCGGGGCGTGTCGTCGGCAGGGAGCTGCGCACCAGGTCGGGGCGCTCGGGTGCGCCGCCGCCCCCCGACCCACCGGTGGGCGACCCGCCCGCCCCGGGCCCTCCTGCGCCCCGCCGGAGCCCCAGCCGCCGCAGCGGGTCGCGCCGGAGCCGCGACACCCACCGGGTGACCGGCCAGCCCGTGGCCAGGTGCGCGTCCCGCCGGTGCGTGGCCGCCACCGCGTCCGCGACCGTGGGCACCCCCGCGGCGGCCTCGAGGGCATCCACCAGCGCGTCCGCGGCCCGCTCCCCCGCGTGCGACGCCGGGCTGGAACCGCACGCGTCCGCGATGCGCTGCGCGGCGGCGCGGGCGTCCGCGGCGAGCCGCGCGGTCGCCGCCTCGCGGCGCGCCGCCGCCTCGGCGAGCAGCCCCTTGAGCTGGTCCATCCCCCGCCCGGTCGCGGCCGACACGGCGAGCACCCGGGCGCCACCGAGCCCGTCGGCGGCGACCAGCCGGCGCAGGTCGGCGAGCATCGCGTCCGTCTCGGCGTCGGACAGCCGGTCGGTCTGGTTGAGCACCACGACCACGACCTCCGACCGGCCCGCCAAGGGGCGCAGGTACCGCTCGTGCAACGCCGCGTCGGCGTACTTCTGCGGATCCACCACCCACACCAGCAGGTCGGCCCGCTCCACCAGCCGCTCGGCCCGCACCCGGTGCTCCACGACCACCGAGTCGTGGTCGGGCAGGTCGAGCAGCACCAGCCCGGTCGAGATCCCCGCCGGGCCGCGCCTCCCCCGCAGGCGGGCGAGCCCGCGCCGGGGGCGAGCCGCACCGGGGCCCTCACCGGGGTCGTCGTCCGTCGGCGTCGGCATCTCCTGACGCCGCCGGACCTCCAGCCAGTCGAGCAGCGGCCCGGCGCCGTCGCCCCAGACCGCCGCCACCGCGTGGGACGTCGTGGGGCGGCGGACCCCGACGGTCGCGATCTCCGAGCCCGCGACGGCGTTGAGCACGCTCGACTTGCCGGAGCCGGTGGCGCCCGCGAGCGCCACGACGGTGTGCTCCGCGGAGAGGCCGCCGCGTTCGCGGGCGCGCTTCACGACGCCCCGGGCGTCGTCGAGCAGCTCGCGGTCGAGGCGGCCGCTCGCCGCCACGATCGCCGTCTCCAGCGCCCCGGTCCGGTCCGCGAGGTCGATCCGGCTCACCGGTCCCCCTCCTCGCCCCGGGATCGGGACCGGCGGCGCGACCACCAGCCGCCCCGGCGGGCGGGGACGCCCTCCTCGGGGACCGGCGCGTCGTCGGTCCCGGGCGGCGCCTCGGGCGGGCGGAAGGTGCCCGCGCCGCGCAGCAGGCCGCCGCTCCACGGGCGGGTGACGCCCTCCTGCGGCACGGCCCGGGCCGCCCGCTCGGCGCGGGCGGCCGCGGCGACCCGGTGGGCCGCGTCCCGGACGCCGTCGGCCCCGGTCTGCTGCGTGCCCAGCGCGTCGAGCTGCGCCGTGTACCGGGCTGCCTGCCCGCGCAGCACCGCGCCGACGCGGCCGTTGAGCCGCTCCTTGGCCTGGGCGGCCAGCCGGCGCACGGCCTCGTCGCCGAACACGGCCTCGAGCAGCTTCTGCGCGACGATCGCCGTGCCGCCGGCGATGCCGATCTCGGCACCCGTGAGCCCGGCCGTCGAGGCGAAGACGATGACCATGAGGCTGACGCCGAGCGCGTTCACGCCGAAGGACACCGCGCGGGCGGTGCCGCGGCGCGACGCGCCCTGCTCGCGCACGAGCCCGAGCACGTCCTCCTGCCAGCCGCGGATCTGCTCCGCCACCTCGGTGCGCAGGGCCGCCGGGACGCGGGCCAGGTCGAGGCCGTCCAGGAGCGCCGCGCCCGCGCCGTCGCCCCGCCAGGCCGCGAACGTGCGCTCGGCGGCCTGTTCCGCCGCGTCGAGGATCACCGACTCCAGCCCGTGCGCGATGGCCTGCTCCACCTGCGGCGCCTCCTTCGGGCGGCCGCGGAAGAACCGGGCGACGGCGTCCCGCACGCGCCCCACGCCCGCCTCGACGGACCGGAAGAACTCCCCCGTCCCGACGAAGTCCTGCCAGCGGGCCAGCACCTCGCCGCGCAGCAGCGCGCCGTCCGACGTCGCCGTCTCCACCTGCTCCAGCGCCTCCGCGTGGTACCGCCGGACGGCGTCGCGCAGCCGGGCGTCGGCCACCTCCTGGCCGTCCGCGGTCTCCGCGAGGGCGACGGCGCGCCGCACGAGGTCGTCCACCACGCCGTCCCGGGTGGCGGCGATCACCCGCGCCCGCGCCTCCGGGTCGCCGCCCAGCCCGGACAGCCACGTCGCGACCTCCGCGACCGCGGCCTCCGGCAGGAGACCGTCCACCAGGGCCCCGGGCCCCTGCTCGGCGGCCTCGCCGAGCACGAAGACGCGGGCGTCGCCCAGGCCGTGCTCCACCGTCATGCGGCGCAGGTCGTCGGCCACGACCTCCGCACCCGGGTCCACGCGGTCGAGCACGATGGCGACCTGCGCGCGGCGGCGCGCGGCCTGGCCCAGCAGGTCCCACGGCACGGCGTCGGCGTACCGGGCCGCCGTCGTGACGAAGAGCCACAGGTCGGCCGCGCCCAGGAGCTGCGCGGACAGCTCGCGGTTGGCGGTCTCCACGGAGTCGATGTCGGGGGCGTCGAGCAGGGCGAGACCCTGCGGCAGCGCCTCGCTCGCGACCAGCCGCAGCGCCGCGGCTCCCTCCGCCGCCGTCCGCGCCCTGTCGGAGCCCTGGTGCTCCCCGGCCGTCCCGGCGTCCGGAACCTGGCCCGAGGACGACACGCGCGCCAGCCCGGGCAGCACGCGGTCGGTGGTGAACCACCGCGCGTCGAGGGGGTGGTGCACCAGGACGGGCGCGCGCGTGGTGGGGCGCAGCACCCCCGGCGCGGACACCGGCTCCCCGAGCAGCGAGTTGACCAGGGTGGACTTCCCCGCGCCCGTCGACCCGCCGACCACGACCAGCAGCGGCGCCCGCTCGGCCCGCAGCCTCGGCAGCAGGTAGTCGTCGAGCTGGTCGACGGCCTGGTGCAGGTCGGCCCGCGCCGCACCCACGCCGGGAGTCTCCAGCGGCAGGCGCAGGGCGCCCAGCCGGGAGCGCAGCGTCTCGAGCGCGTCGACCAGCTCCCGGGCCGCCGCGTCGTCCCTCGGGTCGGGGGCGGCGGTCGTGTCCGGGTCGGTCATGTGCCCAGTCTGCCCATCAGGGACGATCCGTGCAGAGCCGACCTGTGAGATGGCGCACCCGACCGACCCGAACCACGCGATCCGCGGTGCCATGGGAGGGCACGACGGCGTGCCGCGCGCGCCGGCCCACGGACCCGCCGCCAGGAGGCACCGGGGCTCGACCCGACCAAGGTCAGCCAGGTGCCGCGCTGGCGCGAGACCGAGGGCGTCTACACCGAGCTGGAGCGCGACGTCATGGCGTACGCCGAGGCCATGACCGCGACACCGCCCACCGTCACCGACGACATGGTCGCCGCGCTCGTGGCCCGCCTCGGCTCCGCCGCGACGGTGGAGCTCACCGCGATGGTCGCCGTCGAGAACCTGCGGTCGCGCTCGTTCTCCGCGGCGGGCGTGCGGAGCCAGGGGTACTCCGACGTCTGCGAGCTGCCGCTCGCGTCGTCCTGACGCGCGCTCGTGACGTCAGGCCCGTCAGGCCAGACGACGGCGCAGCCACGCGACGCACGCCTCGCCCTGGGCGCGCTGGAACGCCCGCAGGTGCGGGATGCCCGGGACCGGCGGCTGCAGCGACGAGAGCACGAAGTACCCGGTGAGCGCGACGAGGTAGGCCGTCACCGCGTCCTCGTCGGTCCCCGACGGCAGCGGGCGCAGCCGCAGTGCCCCCTCCGGCGTCGGCCCGCCCTCGACCTGCACGGCCGGCAGCATGCCCACCAGGTCGCAGAACGCCGCGCCCCGCCCCGGGTACGCCCAGTCGACGGCGACCGCGCGCAGCCCGCTCGCGCCACCAGGCCCGCGCTCGACGAGCACCGCGTTGTCGCCGCGCAGGTCGCCGTGGACGAGCCGGTCGCCGGCGACGGCCGCCGGCGCCTCGAGCTCGAGCGCCGCGAGCCGGTCCAGGTGCTCCGCGAGCCACGGGTCGTACGACGCGAGGCCCGCCGGCCGCTCCGCCGCGAGCCGCCCGGTGAGCTGCGCGGGCAGCTCGGCGGCGAACTCCGGCAGCACGCCCGCCGCGGCCTCCTGCTCCCCCACCTCCGCGGCGAGGTCGAGCACGGCACGCAGCTCGTCCTCCCGCCACGGTTGCGCGGGCGCGCGGCCCTCGACGGCGTCGAAGGCCAGCGCCACCCACTCGTGCCCGTCGGCGACCTCGGTCGTCCAGCGCAGGCGTGGTGCGGGCACGGCCTCGCCGAGCGCCGCCGCACGCTCCGCCTCCTGGCGGTACAGCCGGACCGTGAACTCGTGCTCCGTCGACACCGCCTTGACGAACACCGTGCCGCGGTCGGTGCGCAGCGTGGACGCCAGTCCCTGGGAGTAGCCGCCGTCGTGGCTGGTCCACCCCGTCACGGACGCCCCCAGCCGCGCCTCGATCCCCGCGCGCACGGCGGCGGGCAGGTCGGGCCAGGTGGGGCGGGTGCGGGTGGTCGTCACGGTCATCGCAGGAGTATCGCCGACGAGCGGTCCCGCGCCCCACGCATTTCCCCGGACGCGCGACGCCCCCGGCACCACGGGGTGCCGGGGGCG
>NZ_JBHTVC010000106.1:0-6398 GCF_042793275.1 Isoptericola sp. NPDC056578 | reverse complement strand
CTACCTAAAACGTCGGGCGCCCTCGTCGTCTTTTATTAAGCGACCCCGGCGGGGCGGCGATCACGGCCGGCGCGCCGGTGGCCACCAGGAGCGCGGCGGTCGGCCGCCGCCGTCTGCCCGGGCGACGGCTCAGCCGCGGGACGTGCCTCGGGTCGTCCGACGACGGAGCGCGACGAGGAGCGCGCCCGCACCGAGCAGGGCCGCGGCCGCGGCGGCGACGAGGCCGACCTGCGCGCCGGTGCGGGGCAGCGCGTCCTCGGCCGGTCGGTCGGAGGACGACGGCGTGGGCTCCGCGCCGGCCACGGCCGCCGCGGCGGCGAGGTCGTCGTCCGGGAGCGTCGTGCCCTCGTCGCTCCCGCCGACGGGAGCCGCGCCGTCCGCGGGGCTCTCGCCGTCCGCCTCCGAGGCCGGTGACGTCGTGGACGGGCCGGGGGTGGCGTCCTCGGTGGTCGTGGGGGACGGCTCCGTGGTCGGCGCCGGGGTCTGCGACCCGTCCCCGCCGTCGTCGCCGTCGCCCTCGTCGGTGGCGCCGCCCGGCGGGGTGACCGCGGGGAGGTCGACGCACTCCCCGGACCACGGGTAGTTGTGGTGCTCGATGCCGTGCCCGCCCGTGTAGGAGACGTCGCCCGCGGCGAGGACCCGGCCGTTCGTGCTCGTCGCGACGGTGAGGGTGCTGTCCGTGCCGGGGACGACGAGGCTGCCCGGGAGCTGGCCGTTCGTGCCGAGGTCGACGGAGGAGGCGTCGGGGAAGGACCACAGGAGGGACCTGCCGAGGAACTGGGTGGCCTGGTAGACCCGGTCGCCGGCGACCTCGACGTGGTCGAGCGTCATCGACACGGCTGCCCCCGAGACCGTGATCGTGACGGGCTCCCTCCCGTCGATCCTGAGGACCTGGAGGTCGCGCGCCTCGGCGGCGGTGATCCGGTAGGAACCGGGGGCCCGCAGGGTCAGCACCCCGCTCTCGGGATCGACGTCGGTCGCCGACGCCTCGGCCTGGTCGGACAGGGCGCGCGCCAGGGCCGGGTAGCCGGAGTAGGCGGCGAGCGCGGCCTCGCGTCCGACCTCCGCGCGGACGCTGCCCCGGGCGCGGTCGACGAAGGACTCCGTGCTCACGTCGCCGACGATCCGTCCGCCGACAACGACGTTGCCGCCGCCGGGAGTGTTGAAGCCGACCTGGAGGCGCGGTCCGGCCGCCAGGTCACCGCCCACCACGAGGTGGTCGCGGCCGCCCGCGGGCGCGATCGCGGAGCCGCCGCCCCCGGCCGTGCCGACGTTGAGGGAGTCGGGGCCGCCGTCGCGTGCGAGGTCGGCGTCTCCCGCGACGACGACCCTGCCCTCGAGCTCCTTGGCGCGGGAGACGGCGAGGTCGCCGCCGACGTAGATGCCGACCCCGTCGTCCACGACGACGGCCTCGTCGTAGACGCCGACGGGACGGTCGGCCCCCAGGTCGGCGCACCACGCGACCGGGGCCGCGCCGTCGGTCGCGAGGGCGGCGACGGGGGCCAGGGCCGGCGCGGCGACGAGCGCCGCGCACGCACCCAGGACGACCGGGCGACGCAGGGTGACACGGGGGACACGGGGGACACGGGGGGCGACGGCGGGCATAGGTCTCCACGGGACTCGGGCGCGCCGCGAGGGCGCGGGCGGACGTGCGGTGCCCGGGCACGGGCTCGCCGTCACCCTAGGGTTACGACTCTTTCCTTACAAAAGAATTGTCGGAAATTCACCCCCTGTCCGGGTCGTTCCCCGGGGCGGCAGTGGGTGTCGGGGGCGCGCCGTACGGTGGTGCCATGCGACCCGTGACCGACCTGCAGCGTGCGGTGGCCCCCTTCGAGGTGGTGTCCGACTACGAGCCCTCGGGAGACCAGCCCACCGCCATCGCGGACCTCGCGTCCCGTGTGCAGGCGGGCGAGAAGGACGTCGTCCTGCTCGGCGCGACCGGCACCGGCAAGAGCGCGACGACGGCGTGGCTCATCGAGAAGCTGCAGCGGCCCACGCTCGTCATGGCGCCCAACAAGACGCTCGCCGCGCAGCTCGCCACCGAGTTCCGCGAGCTGCTGCCGAACAACGCCGTCGAGTACTTCGTGTCGTACTACGACTACTACCAGCCCGAGGCGTACATCGCGCAGACGGACACCTACATCGAGAAGGACTCGTCGATCAACGACGAGGTGGAGCGGCTGCGGCACTCGGCGACGTCGTCGCTGCTGACCCGGCGCGACGTCATCGTCGTCGCTTCCGTGTCGTGCATCTACGGCCTCGGTACCCCGCAGGAGTACGTCGACCGGATGGTGCGGCTCGACGTCGGCGACGTGGTCGACCGGGACGACATGCTCCGTCGTTTCGTGCAGATGCAGTACACGCGCAACGACCTGGCGTTCACGCGCGGGACGTTCCGCGTGCGCGGCGACACGGTGGAGATCATCCCGGTGTACGAGGAGCTCGCCGTCCGCATCGAGATGTTCGGCGACGAGATCGAGTCGATCCAGACCCTGCACCCGCTCACGGGCGAGGTGATCCGCAACGAGCAGAGCGTCTACCTCTTCCCGGCCACGCACTACGTCGCGGGCCCGGAGCGGATGGAGCGGGCGATCGGCGGCATCGAGGCCGAGCTCGCCGACCGCCTGGCGGACCTCGAGCGGCAGAACAAGCTGCTGGAGGCGCAGCGGCTGCGCATGCGCACCACGTACGACATCGAGATGATGCGCCAGATCGGCACGTGCAGCGGCATCGAGAACTACTCGCGGCACATCGACGGCCGCGAGCAGGGCTCGCCCCCGAACACCCTGCTCGACTACTTCCCCGAGGACTTCCTGCTCGTCATCGACGAGTCGCACCAGACCGTGCCCCAGATCGGCGCGATGTTCGAGGGCGACATGTCGCGCAAGCGGTCGCTCGTGGAGCACGGCTTCCGCCTGCCGAGCGCGATGGACAACCGGCCGCTGCGCTGGGAGGAGTTCGTCGAGCGGATCGGGCAGACGGTCTACCTGTCCGCGACCCCGGGCGACTACGAGCTCTCCATGTCCGACGGCGTCGTGGAGCAGGTCATCCGGCCCACCGGCCTGGTGGACCCGCAGGTGGTCGTCAAGCCGACCACGGGTCAGATCGACGACCTGCTGCACGAGATCCGCGAGCGCGTCGAGAAGGACGAGCGCGTGCTGGTCACGACCCTCACCAAGAAGATGGCCGAGGACCTCACGGACTACTTCCTCGAGAAGGACGTGCGCGTGCGATACCTGCACTCGGAGGTCGACACGCTGCGTCGTGTCGAGCTGCTGCGCGAGCTCCGGCTGGGCGAGTACGACGTCCTGGTCGGCATCAACCTGCTGCGCGAGGGCCTGGACCTGCCCGAGGTGTCCCTGGTGGCGATCCTCGACGCCGACAAGGAGGGCTTCCTGCGCTCCGAGCGGTCGCTCATCCAGACGATCGGTCGCGCGGCGCGCAACGTCACCGGCCAGGTGCACATGTACGCGGACAAGATCACGCCGGCCATGCGGTACGCCCTCGACGAGACCGACCGCCGACGCGCGAAGCAGGTGGCGTACAACGAGGAGCACGGGATCGACCCGCAGCCGCTGCGCAAGAAGATCGCGGACGTCACCGACATGCTCGCCCGCGAGGACATCGACACGCAGGAGCTGCTGTCCGGCGGGTACCGCAAGGCCCCGGCGTCCGCGCAGGGCAAGGGCCGCGCGCCCGTGCCGGGCTCGCCGAAGGAGGGCGCCACCACCGGCAACAGGCTCGCCGGCGCCGCCGCGGGCGAGCTCGCGGAGCTGATCCAGGAGCTCAGCGACCAGATGCACGCCGCCGCCGCGGAGCTGCAGTTCGAGGTCGCGGCGCGCCTGCGCGACGAGATCGGCGGGCTGAAGAAGGAGCTGCGGCAGATGCAGGCCGCGACGGCCTGAGCGGCGCGAGCCGTGCGCCGCGGCAGGCGGCGATCGCGTCGTGACATGCGCGGATGGCCGGTCCGAGGTCTCATGTAAGGTGTGCGGGTTGGAGGGGAGTACCCCGCCCACGGTGAGGTCGTCATCACGTCCGGCACGGATGCCGGACCGGCCTCGTCGGCCCGGACGTCAGGCTCGCAGCCGCTCCGGGTGGGGAAGACCTCCGGTGCTCAGTGCTACGTACCGGAGGAGTTTCCATGGATGTGCCCGTCTGGGTCTGGATCGTCACCGTCGGCGTGATCCTCGCCATGCTCGCGGTCGACTACGTCGGCCACGTGCGCACCCCCCACGCCCCCACCCTGCGCGAGTCGGCCACGTGGTCCCTGGCCTACGTCGCGGTCGCGGTCGTGTTCGGCGTGATCGTGTGGATCGTGTGGGGCGGGACGTACGGCGGCGAGTACTTCGCCGGGTACATCACCGAGAAGTCGCTCAGCGTCGACAACCTGTTCGTCTTCGTCCTGATCATGACGAGCTTCCGGGTGCCCCGGGAGTACCAGCAGCGGGTGCTCCTCATCGGCATCACGATCGCGCTGGTGCTGCGCACGGTGTTCATCATCGCCGGCGCCGCGATCATCGCGAACTTCGCCTGGGTGTTCTACATCTTCGGCGCCTTCCTCATCTGGACCGCGATCGCCCAGGCGCGCTCGGGCACGGGCCACGACGAGGAGTGGAACGAGAACGGCCTGCTGCGCCTGACGCGCCGGGTGTTCCCCACGACGGACTCCTACGTCGGCGACCGGATGACCACGAAGATCGACGGCAAGCGGTTCATCACGCCGATGCTCATCGTGATGGTCGCGATCGGCAGCGCCGACCTCCTGTTCGCGGTGGACTCGATCCCCGCGATCTTCGGCCTCACCCAGGAGACGTACCTGGTGTTCGCCGCCAACGCGTTCTCGCTGCTCGGCCTGCGCCAGCTCTACTTCCTCGTGGACGGGCTCCTCGACCGGCTCGTCTACCTCAACTACGGGCTGGCGGCGATCCTCGGCTTCATCGGTGTCAAGCTGGTGATCCACGCGCTGCACACCAACGAGCTGCCGTTCGTCAACGGCGGTGAGCACGTCGAGGCCATCCCCGAGATCCCGACCACCCTGTCGCTGGGTTTCATCGTGGTGGTGCTTGCCGTCACGACGATCGCCTCGCTCGCCCGTGACCGGCGCGACCGTCGGGCCCGCGCGGTCGTGGCCCCGTCCTCCGAAGGAGATGCATGATCCACGAGCTGCCGATCTGGTTCGAGTGGGCGTCGCTCGCGGCGCTGATCGTCCTGCTCGCTGTCGACCTCGCGATCGTCGGCAGGCGCCCCCACGTGCCGAGCATGAAGGAGAGCGGCCTGTGGGTCGGCTTCTACGTCGCCCTGGCACTGGTGTTCGGACTGGTCGTGCTCGCCGTGGGCGGCTCCGCCCCTGCCGGGGAGTTCTACGCCGGCTGGCTCACCGAGTACTCCCTGAGCGTGGACAACCTGTTCGTCTTCGTCATCATCATGTCGCGGTTCGCGGTGCCGAAGCAGCATCAGCAGATGGTGCTGATGGTCGGCATCATCATCGCGCTGGTGCTGCGCGGCGCGTTCATCCTCGCCGGTGCGGCGATCCTCGAGCAGTTCGTGTGGGTGTTCTACCTCTTCGGCGCGTTCCTCATCTACACGGCCGTGAAGCTGGTGGCGGGCGGTGACGACGAGGAGGAGTTCAAGGAGAACGTCGCGATCCGCCTCCTGCGCCGCGTGCTGCCGGTGAGCAAGGAGTACGACGGCGCCAAGGTGCGCACGGTGGTCGACGGCAAGAAGCTGTTCACCCCGATGCTCGTCGTGTTCGTGGCGATCGGCTCGACGGACCTGCTGTTCGCGCTCGACTCGATCCCGGCGATCTTCGGGCTGACGAAGGACCCCTTCATCGTCTTCACCGCGAACATCTTCGCCCTCATGGGGCTGCGGCAGCTGTACTTCCTGCTCGGCGGTCTGCTCGAGCGGCTGGTGTACCTGCCGATCGCCCTGGCCGTCATCCTCGGGTTCATCGGCGTCAAGCTCATCCTCGAGGCGCTGCACACCAACACGCTCTCGTTCATCAACGGGGGCGAGCACGTCGCCTGGGCCCCCGAGATCCCGATCTGGCTGTCCCTGACCGTGATCCTCGGCTCGATCGCGATCGCCACCGTCGCGAGCCTGGCGAAGACGCGGCGCACGGCCGCGGTGGCCGCGAAGGAGACGGCCCCGACGGACGCGACCGGCCCGGAGCCGTTGTCGACGGCGGTGACTCAGGACGCGGAGCCGGAGTCCAGCTCCTCGTCCGCCTCACCGGGGCCGGAGGCCACGGGGCGCTGACGACACGAGCGCGGGCCCGCGTACACCGCCGACGTCGGTATCCGCGGCGGCCGGATCGTCGTCGTCGCCGAGCCGGGGGCCGTCGCCGAAGAGGCCGTCACCAGCGAGGACGCCGACGGGCTCGTCCTCGCCCCCGGCTT
>NZ_JBHTVC010000105.1:0-6708 GCF_042793275.1 Isoptericola sp. NPDC056578 | reverse complement strand
GCCTTCGAGGAATGCGAGCATCGTGCGCACGCCGACGCCCGTGCCGCCGGCGGGGGTGTACCCGAACGACGAGCCCTCGTTGTACGACGGGCCGGCGATGTCGAGGTGCGCCCACGGGGTCTCGCCGACGAACTCGGCGAGGAAGTGGGCGGCGAACAGCATGCCGCCCCAGCGGCTGGGCGCGGAGTTGACCATGTCCGCGACGGTCGACTTCAGGCCGGCCTTGAGCTCCGCGGGCATCGGCATCGGCCAGAACGCCTCGCCGGCGACGTCGGCGGCGGCCTTCACCTCGTCGCGCACCGCGTCGGTGCCCATGACGCCGGACGTGCGGTTGCCGAGCGCGACCATCTGCGCGCCGGTGAGGGTCGCGATGTCGAGGACGACGTCGTGCCCGTCCTCGACGGCGGCGACGAGGCCGTCCGCCATGACGAGGCGGCCCTCGGCGTCGGTGTTGGTGACCTCGACGGTCTTGCCGCCGCGGATCGTGATGACGTCGGCCGGGCGCTGCGCGTTGCCGCCCGGCATGTTCTCCGCGAGGCAGAGGTACCCGGTCACGGCGACCGGCAGCCCGAGGCGCGCGGCCGCGAGGACCGTGTGCAGCACGGCGGCGGCGCCGGCCATGTCGGACTTCATCGTCGGCATGCTGGCCGGCGGCTTGAGCGAGATGCCGCCGGTGTCGAACGTGATCCCCTTGCCGACGATCGCGACCTTCCCGGTGGCCTTCGCGGGCGTGTACGACAGCTTGACGAGGCGCGGCCCGCGCGACGAGCCCTGCCCGACGCCCACGAGCCCGCCGTAGCCGCCCGCGGCGAGCTGCTTGTCGTCGAGCACCGTGATCTTGAGGCCCTTCACGCCCTTGGCCGCGGCCTTGGCGGCGTCCGCGAAGGCGGCCGGGAACAGCTCGTTGGGGGCGTCGTTGACCAGGTCGCGGGTGCCGTGCACCGCCGCGGCCAGCACCTCGGCGCGCGCGACCGCGGCCTTGGCGCGACCCGACCGGGAGAACGACGTGACGACCTGGACGCTGCCGACCGCGCCCTTGGTGTCCTTGCCCGTCCGGTAGCGCGTGTAGGAGTACGCGCCGAGCAGCGCCCCCTCGACGACCGCGCCGAGCTCGTCCTCGTCCACCGCGGGCAGCGCGAGGGCGACGGTGTCGGTGCCGGCGAGCTCACGGGTCGCGGCGCCGGCGGCCGACCGCAGCACCTCGTGCGGGAACGTGCCGTCGGCCGCGCGCTCCCCGAGCCCGGCGAGGACGACGACGTCGGCCGAGACGCCGTCGCCGGCGGGCACGCGCCGCACCTCGTCGCGGGCGCCGGTGACGCCGAGGCGGGGGGCGAGGGTCTCGATCTGCCGCACGAACGCCTCGGGCAGCTGGTCCGCGACGACGGCGACGCCGTCCGAGGTGGAGCAGGTCCCGACGACGAGCGCGTCGACCTTGAGAGAGCTGGGATTCTTGCCGGTGAGGGTGAGGTCTGCCACGCGCCGATGCTATCCCCGTCCCGCGACCGCCGTCGGGCGCCCGGCGGCCGGTAGTCTGCGGGCGTGGTCCTTCCCCTGCTCATCGTCGTCCTGCTGGCGTGCGCCGCGCTCGCCGGGTGGGCGCTGTGGTTCGTCGTCCAGGACCGCGCCGTGATCCTCAAGCAGCTGATCGGCGCCGCCGTCGTCGAGGCGCTCGTCGTCGTCCAGGCGGTGGTGGCCGGCGTCCTCATGGTCACCCGCGACCACCCCGTCGACGGGCCGCTGTTCTGGGGCTACGTCGCCACCGCCCTCGTGGTGCTGCCGATCGCCGCGATCTGGGCGTTCGCCGAGCGCACCAAGTGGTCGTCCGTCGTCCTCGCGGTGGCCGCCCTCACGGTCGGGTTCCTCGACTGGCGGCTGTGGCAGATCTGGGGGGCGGCATGAGCGGCACCACCCCCGCGCCCGCCGCGGGCGGGCGTCGGACCGGCACCGGCTTCGGACGGCTGCTCGTCACCGTCTACGGCATCCTCGCCTTCGCCGCGATCGGCCGGTCGTCGTACGAGCTGGCCACCAAGTTCTCCGAGGCGCCCGTCGCGTACTCCCTGTCCACGCTGTCCGCCGTCGTGTACGTGCTGGCCACCGTCGCGCTCGCCAAGGGCGGGCCGCGCTGGCGCGTCGTCGCGTGGGTGACCGTGGGGTTCGAGGCCGTGGGCGTGCTCGCGGTCGGCGCCGCCTCCGTGACCTCTCCGGACGTCTTCGGCGAGACGACCGTGTGGTCCGGGTTCGGGCAGGGCTACGGTTACGTCCCGCTCGTGCTGCCGTTCGTCGGGCTGTGGTGGCTGTGGCGCACCCGCCCGCGCGGGACGCACGACGCCGCAGCACCCGCGCCTGAACCGACCGAGCCGACCGGGCCCACCGCGCCCGCAGCCCCCGACCCGGAGGTCCGATGAGCCCGTACACCCTGCTCTTCAACGGCGTCTTCCGCCGGATGGACCCCGAACGGGCGCACGAGCTCGCGTTCGGCGCCATCTCGCTCGCCGGTCGCGTCCCCGTCCTGCGGGACGTCGTCCAGGGTGCCCTCGCGCCGTACCTGGGCCGGGGCAGCGGCGGTCCGGGCAGCATCGAGGTGCTCGGCCGCACCGTGCCCGCACCGTTCGGGCTCGCGGGCGGGTTCGACAAGAACGCCCGCGCGATCCGGGGCCTGACGATGCTCGGCTTCGGCTTCGTGGAGATCGGCACCGTCACCCCGCGCCCGCAGCCCGGCAACGAGGCGCCGCGCATGTGGCGCGAGCTCGACGTGCGGGGGATCCGCAACCGCATGGGCTTCAACAACGACGGCGCGCCCGCCGCGGCCGCGCGGCTGCGGGAGCTGCGGGCCACGCCCGCGGGCCGGGCCGTCGTCGTCGGCGCGAACATTGGCAAGAACAAGACGACGCCGGCGGAGGCCGCGGCGGACGACTACGCCGCCTGCGCCCGCGAGCTCGCCCCGTGGGCCGACTACCTCGTGGTGAACGTGTCCTCCCCGAACACCCCCGGGCTGCGCGACCTGCAGACCACCGCCGAGCTGCGTCCCATCCTCACGGCGGCCCGCGCCGCGGCCGACGAGGCGACCGCCGCCGCGGGCACCCGCCGCGTCCCGCTCCTGGTGAAGATCGCCCCCGACCTCGCGGACGCCGACGTCGACGCCGTCGCGGCGCTCGTCACCGAGCTCGGGCTGGACGGCGTCGTCGCCGTCAACACGACCATCGGGCACGACCGCGGTCCTGGCGGGCTCTCCGGGCCCCCGCTGCTCGAGCGAGGGTTGCAGGTCGTGGCCCGGCTGCGCGACCGTCTCGGGCCCGACCCGGCGATCATCGGTGTCGGCGGCATCTCGGGCGCCGACGACGTGCGCGCCTACCTCCGGGCCGGCGCCGACCTCACCCAGGGGTACACGTCGTTCATCTACTCCGGCCCGTTCTGGCCGTCGAGGGTCAACCGCTCCCTGACGCGCACGCGGGGGTCGGTCGCGGCCGGCAGCATCGACCGCGGCGTCGCCGCTCCCGGGAGCGCCGCGTGATCCGGCCGCGGTGGGAGTGGGCGCTGGACGACGCCGACGGTCGTGCGCTCGCCGTGCCGAGCCCGGTCTTCACCACGCAGTACGACGCCGAGCAGTGGATCGGGGAGCACTGGCGCGAGCTGGCCTCCGCCGGCGCGACCCTCGCCCGCCTGCTGCACGACGGGGCGCAGGCGACGCCGGGCGTGGTGCTGCCGTCGGTCTGACGCCCGAGCCGCGGCGGGACCTCAGGCGCCCGGTGCGACCTGCGCCCAGGCCCGGGCGAGCCGCGGCACCGCGGCGGCGAGCTGGTCGGGCTCGCGCGTAAACGTCAGGCGCACCCGGTCGCGCGAGGACCGGTCCGGCGTGAACGCCGGCCCGGGCGTGACGAGGACGCCGTGGCGCACGGCGGAGGCGGCGAGCGCCTGCGCGAGAGGTCGGCCCAGGTCGGCCCACAGGCACAGCCCTCCTGCCGGCACGGGCACGCGCCAGCCCGGCAGGGCGTCGCGGACCAGGTCGACGAGCAGGTCGCGCCGCGCCCGCAGCTCGGCGACGCGGTCGGGCAGGATGGCGTCGGCGCGGCGCAGCAGCTCGACGACGGCGAGCTGCTCGAGCACCGGCGTGGCGATGTCCGCCGACTCCCGGACGCGCGCCAGCCGGCGCACCACCTGGGGGTCGGCGCGCACCCAGCCGACGCGCACCCCGCCCCAGAACGACTTCGACGCCGACCCGATCGTCACGACGTGCGGGGAGGCGCCGTCGCCCGCGAACGGCTCGGGCACCCGAGCCCCGGGGTCGAGCGCCAGGTCGGTCAGGGTCTCGTCGCCCACGACGGTCGTGCCCGTGCGGTCCGCGAGGTCGCGCGCCGCCGCCCGCGCCTCGGCGGACATCGTCGCGCCGGTGGGGTTGTGGAAGTCGGGGACGAGATAGACGAGCCGGGGGCGGGTACGCCGCACGGCCGAGGCGAGCGTCTCGACGTCGCCGACCGGGACCCCGACCACCCGCCCGCCGAGGCGCCGCGTCGGCTCCAGGGCGTGGAAGTACGTGGGCGACTCGACGACGGTGGTCTCGCCGCGTCCGACGAACGCTGCGGTGAGCACGGAGATCGCCTGCTGGGCGCCCGTGGTGACGAGGATCTGCTCCGGTGTGGTCGGCACGCCACGCGCCGTGTAGCGGTCGGCGATCGCCGACCGCAGCACCTCGACGCCGAGGTGTGCGTAGCCGCCGGTGGAGAGGTAGCCCGGCAGCACCTCGAGGGCCGCGGTGTAGGCGTCGTGCAGGGCCGACGTGGCGGACGGCGTCGCCTGGGCGAGGTCGACGGGGGACTCGGGCCGCTCGTCGCCCGGCGGGTCCGCGGGGGCGTCGCCCGCCGCGACGGGCGCGCTCCCGCGGGCCGCCCCCGCGCCGCGGGGGAGCGTCGTGACCGTGCCGGAGCCGACCCGGCTCGCGAGGAATCCCAGCTCGCGCAGGCGGGCGTAGGCGCCGGACGTCGTGGTGCGCGAGACCCGCAGGGCTGCCGCCAGCTCGCGCTCGCTGGGCACCCGGGTGAGCGGCGGGAGGCTGCCGGCGAGCACCGCGGCGCGCAGGGCGTCCGCCAGCGCGAGGTAGGCCGGCCCGCCCGCGCGCCAGTCGCCGAGCAGGCGCGCGGTGGCCGCGGGGGAGAGCTGTCGGACGGCGGGCGGCGCGGTCGTGGCGGAGGGTGGGGAGACGACGGTCACGGGGCCACTGTCACCCCAATGGATATGGATTGCAAGGCCATTAGCGCGGAGGGTGGGAGCATGAGCACGACCACCCGCCCTGCCCGCCGCCCTCCGCGCCGCCCCCTCCGCCGGCGGGCGGACCGCGGTCCGCGCCCGGGCGCGCTCCGTTCCGCGCCTCCGTCCGCGCCTCGTTCCGCGCCTCGTTCCGCACGCCTGTCCGCGTCCGACGACGCGCCCCCGCCCCCGAGGACCACCGCGCCCGACGCCGTCGTGCCGGCCGCGGCTCCGACGATGACCTGGGGACCCGTCCGCCGGGGGACGCAGCTCGTCCTCGGGCTGTGGGCATTCACGTGGTCGATGGCGATGATGCTGCACGCCGGGCAGGGAGGCATGCCGTGGGACGTGCTGCACCAGGGCCTGGTGCGCAGCACCGGCCTCGGCTTCGGCACGGTCGTCGCGCTGACCTCCGCGCTCGTGCTGCTCGCCTGGGTCCCGCTCCGGCAGCGGCCCGGGATCGGCACCGTCGTGAACGTGGCCGTCATCAGCCTGGCGATCGGGCCCTGCCTCGCGGCCACGGCGTGGCTCGTGCCCGACCCGGGGCTGGCCGCCCGGATCGCCCTCGCCGTCGGCGGCATCGTCCTCAACGGCGTCGCGACCGCCGCCTACATCGGGGTGCGGCTCGGCCCGGGCCCGCGCGACGGGCTCATGACCGGCCTCGTGCAGCGCACCGGCCGGTCGGTGCGCCTCGTGCGGACCGGCATCGAGGTCGTCGTCGTGCTGGTCGGCATCCTGCTCGGCGGGACGTTCGGCTGGGCCACCGTGGCCTTCGCGCTGGGCGTCGGCCCCGTGGTGCAGGCGACCGTGCGCTGGCGCTGGCTGGTGCCGGCGGGCCTCACGGGGGCGGCTGCGCCCGCGGCGGGCCCGGCACGGGCGGACGCCGACGTCGCGCGCCGAGGTCGCGAGATCTCCCGTGCGCTCGACGCCGTCGCGCGGGAGCACCGCGACCGCTGATCGCGGTCAGGCGTCCGGCAGGTCGCGGCGGTAGAAGGTGGCGGAGTCGTCGTAACCGAGAGCCTCGTAGAAGCCCCCGGCCCGGCGGCTGGCCAGCGCCAGGTAGGCGGCTCCGCGCGCCGCCGCCCACCGCTCGGCGTGGGCCATGAGCGCGGCGCCGAGCCCGCGGCCCCGGTGCGCCGGGTCGACCATGACCTCCTCGACCCAGCACACCGGTCCGTTCGCGAGGAACGTCAGGTGCACGTTCGCCAGGAGGTAGCCGAGCGGTGCGTCGTCGGTCGTGGACTCGGTCGCGAGGTCGGTCGCCACGGCGAGCAACGTGTCGTCCCGGCCGAGGAGCGCCCCGAGGGTCTGGTCGAAGGCCTCCCGACGCGGTCGGAAGCTGGTCGCGAAGTCGCGGGCGAGCGGCCACAGCGCGTCGGCGTCGCCGGCGCGGGCGGACCGGACCGTCAGGGAGGACATGGCGGCAACCTAGTGCTGACGTCGCGGTGGGTCGTCGTCCGTCTCAGG
>NZ_JBHTVC010000104.1:0-6949 GCF_042793275.1 Isoptericola sp. NPDC056578 | reverse complement strand
GCCGCGGCGGCACCCTGGTCGCGGCGGGTCGAGGGGCGCGCGGGCGGCGCGGTCGGGGCGCCGGCCGGCGGCGCGGGGCGCACCGGGGGCGTCGGGGCGACGGCGCGCGACATCTCGCCGGTGGGGCGCTGGATCGGGGCCAGGCGACCGGTCTCGTCCAGCCCGCGCACCCCGGCGGAGGTGGACGGCGGCCGCACCATCGGCGCGGGGGCCGGGGCGGCGGGCGCCGGGCTCTGCTCGCGGAGCGAGCGCCGCGACGGCGCGCTGGTCGCCGGCGCGGAGAAGCGCGGCGCGGGCGCCTGCCCGGGGGGCGGGGCGTACGGCGACCTCGCCGCGGCGGGCGCGCCGTACTCCGGCCCGGACGGCGCCGGCGGACCGGCGTTCGCCTGCGCGGCGGCGGCGGCCTGCTCCCGCTCGCGGATCTCGCGACGGGTCAGCGGGCGGGACGGGTTGTTGTCACTCATCGAGACCTCGATACAGACCGTGCTTGGCGATGTACTGGACCACGCCGTCCGGCACCAGGTACCACACCGGTTGGCCGGCCTGCGCCCGGCGACGGCAGTCGCTCGACGAGATCGCCAGCGCCGGGACCTCCAGCGTCGTGACCCCGTCGTGGGGCAGGCCGTCCACCATGAGCTGGTGCCCCGGCCGCGTGACAGCCACGAAGTGTGCCATCTCCCACAGGAGCGCGGCATCCTTCCAGGTCAGGATCTGCTCGATCGCGTCGGCGCCGCTGATGAAGAACAGGTCGGCGTCGGGTCGTTGCTCGTGCAGGTCCCGCAGCGTGTCGACGGTGTAGGTGAGCCCCGGACGGTCGATGTCGACCCGGCTCACCGTGAACCGGGGGTTCGACGCCGTCGCGATCACCGTCATCAGGTAGCGGTGCTCGGCCGGGGACACCTGCTGGTGCTGCTTGAAGGTCGGCTTGCCCGTGGGCACGAAGACGACCTCGTCGAGGTCGAGCAGTGCCGCCGCCTCGCTGGCGGCGACCAGGTGCCCGTGGTGGATGGGGTCGAAGGTGCCGCCCATCACGCCCAGGCGCGGACGGCGCGGCTGCGACGACGGCTCGTTCACGCTGACCGGACGGGGGCCGTCAGTGGTGGCGGTTGGACACGTTGCGGAAGGCGTACGTCACCACGAGCGCGGCGACCAGGCCACCGAACGCGAGGAGACCCATCGCGATCGGGGAGATGGTCTCGGCGTGCTCGGCGGCCTCCTGGGCCACCTGGACGGCGGTGTGCAGCACGGGTTCCTCCTGTGCGTGGGTGTGCGACGGGTCGCTTCGGGCAGGTTCGGGGGTCAGTCTCTCACGCGGGCCGGACGTGCCCGTCGCCGTGCACGACCCACTTGGTGGTCGTGAGCTCGGCCAGGCCCATGGGCCCGCGCGCGTGCAGCTTCTGCGTGGAGATGCCGATCTCGGCGCCCAGGCCCAGCTCGCCGCCGTCGGTGAAGCGCGTCGAGGCGTTCACCATGACGGCGGCCGAGTCGACCTCGGCGACGAAGCGCTCGGAGGCGGCCAGGTCGCGGGTGAGGATCGCCTCGGTGTGCCCCGACGACCAGGTGCGGATGTGCTCGATCGCGTCGTCGAGCGAGTCCACGACCCGGACGGCGAGCTCGAGGGCGAGGTACTCGGTGGCCCAGTCCGCGTCGGTCGCGGGGAGCACCTCCACCGACTCGGGCGCCAGGGCCACCGCGCGGGCGTCGCCGTGCAGCACCACGCCCGCCCCGCCGAGCGCCGCGAGCGCCGCGGGGAGGAAGGCCTCGGCGGCGTCGGCGTGCACCAGCAGCGTCTCGGCCGCGTTGCACACCCCGACCCGCTGCGTCTTGGCGTTCATGACGATCTCGACGGCGTTCGCCACGTCGGCCGTGGCGTCCACGTACACGTGCACGTTGCCGACCCCGGTCTCGATGACCGGCACGGTCGACGACTCGACGACCGTGCGGATGAGGTCGGCCCCGCCGCGCGGGACGAGCACGTCGACCAGCCCCCGCGCCTGCATGAGCGCGACGCCGCCGGGGCGCCCGTACGCGTCGATGGTCTGCACGAGGTCGGCGGGCAGGCCCTGGGCCTCCAGCGCACGGCGCAGCACGTCGACGACCACCGCGTTGGACGACGCCGCAGCGCTGCCGCCGCGCAGGATCACCGCGTTGCCGGACTTCAGCGCGAGGCCCGCGGCGTCGACCGTGACGTTGGGCCGCGCCTCGTAGATCATGCCGACCACGCCCATCGGCACGCGCAGCTGGCGCAGGCGCAGGCCGTTCGGCAGCGTCTGGCCGCGCACCACCTCGCCGACCGGGTCCGGCAGGCCGGCGAGCTCGCGCAGCGCGCCGGCGATGGCGCCGATCCGCGCCGGCGTGAGCGCCAGCCGGTCGAGCAGCCCGTCGCTCAGGCCGCGCTCCCGCCCGCGGGCGAGGTCGTCGGCGTTCGCCGTGACGATCTCGCCGGCCGCGGCCTCGAGCGCGTCGGCCAGCGCGTGCAGCGCGGCGTCCTTCGTGGCCCTGGTGGCGGTCGCGAGCGTCCGCGACGCGACCTGGGACCGCCGCGCGACGTCGCGCACGGCGGCCGTGACGTCGTCGCCCGCCGTGCCGGCTCCCGAGCCGCCCGCGGTCAGGTCCTCGGTGAGGGTCGTGGTCATCCCCCGAGAGTACGACGGTGGCGCGCGCGGCGGCAGGCCCCTCTCACCAGGAGGGACGGGACGCGGGCGGCGGCACGAACCGGGTGAACGCCGGGGCGTGGTCGACGGTCTGCTGGGTGACCACCTCGAACGTGGCGCGGTAGTCCGGGCCGAGCGCGTCCGCCGCGCGGTCCAGCGTCCGCGGGGCGAGCGAGGGCCACCGGCCGGTGTCGACGCGCCGCTCCAGCGTGCGCAGGGCGACGAGCTCCTCCCCCAGGCTCACGGACAGGTGCGCCCCCCGCTCGACGTACAGGCTCCGGAACCGGTCCGGGTGGCCGACCTCGGCCACGCGCCGGGCGAAGGACCGCTCTGCCGACGGCGGTGCGCCGCCGTCGCCGGTCGTGTGCAGGGTGAGCACCGGCGACGGCGTCGTGCCCTCCGGCCGGTGGGCCACCATCACCGCCCGGGCGGCCGGGTCCGCCACGATCGGGACGGCCGACTCCAGTGCGGCCAGGTCAGCGCGCAGGTCGAGCCCCGCCGCGGCGTACGCCGCCCGCACGCCGGCGCCGTCGCCGGACCGCGCGAGCCGCGCCCGCAGCCGGGTGAGGTCGGTGCTGCTGGGGTTGCCGCCCAGCGTCTCCTCGAGGTGCACCCGGGCGCTCGGCCCCAGGCCCAGCGTGTACGCCCCGACCAGCCACTGGGCCTGCCCGCGGGCCCACGCCTCGGGGTCCTCGGGGCGTGGCTCGTTCATCCAGTACCACCCGGTCACGGTGTTGAGGGAGGCGATGAGCGAGATCCGCGCCCGCCCCTCGGGCGACTCCGCCGCCGCAGTGAGGGCGGCGACCAGGGCGTCGCGGCTGGCCTGCGGGTCCGCCGCGTCCACGAGCTCGATCGGGTTGCCGTGGGCGTCGGTGCCGTCGGTGAGCAGCACGCGGGTCGCGAGGTTCATGTCGAGGATCGCGTCGAGCTGGCCCACCCAGTCCAGGACGCCGCCGACGGTGAGCACGCCGTCGATCCGGTCGGGCTCCGCCTCGGCGTGCTTCACCGCCGTGACGGCTCCCATCGACTGCCCGTAGGTGAGGGTGCGGTCCGGCTCGCCGACGGTCGCCTCGAACCAGTCGAGCAGCCGCGACTGGTCCGCCACGGCCGTGGGCACGGTGAAGTCGAGGCCCTCGCCCTGGAAGAGCGAGCCCGCGAGGGCGTACCCGTGGTCGGTGAGCGTCTCCTCGCTCAGCTCCTGGTTGCCCAGCAGGTGCGGCGCGGGGAAGCCTCCGAAGAACTCGGACGGGTAGTGCCCGTGGCTGAACAGCAGCAGGGTGCCGTTCCAGTCGTCCGGGACCAGCACGCGGTAGCGCGCCCCGGCCAGCTCGCCGGTGTACTCCGTCGGGTCCCGGTCGGACGCCGCGGCCGACGGCGCGACGACGAGGGCCGCCGCGACGGCGACGGCGGTGAGCGCCGCCGCCAGGGCGCGGCCGGCGGCGTGCGTGCGGGCGTGCGTGGGGGCGTGGTCGGGGGCGTGGAGATGACGGCGCATGCCGGCCTCCTGTGTCGGTGGCGGGTCGTGACGCGCCCGGTGCGCGCCCGTGCCCCTACCGACGCCCGTGGGCCGGCGAACTCATCGCCGGTGCTCGAGCACCAGGTCGTCGCGGTGCACGACCTCGCGGTCGTACCCCTCCCCGAGCTCGGCCCGCAGGTCGAACGTCGAGCGGCCCAGCAGGCCCGGGAGCTCGCCGGAGTCGAACGCGACGAGCCCGCGCGCCACGACCGCGCCGTCCGGCGCGACCAGCTCCACCGGGTCGCCCGCCTCGAACGTCCCCTCGACGCGCGTGACGCCCGCGGGCAGCAGCGACGCGCGGCCACCGAGCACCGCCCGCGCCGCGCCGTCGTCGAGGTGGAGCCTGCCGTGCGCCTGGGCCGCGTGCGCGATCCACAGCCGGCGCGCCGTCGTGCGCCGGCCGGTGACCGCGAAGAACGTGCCGACGTCCTCGCCCGCCAGCGCGGCCGCGACGTTCCGCGCGCTGGTCAGCACGACCGGCACGCCGGCGCCGGTCGCGATCCGGGCCGACTCGAGCTTGGTGACCATGCCGCCCGTGCCGACCGCGCTCCCCCGCGCGGTGACCTCGACCCCGGAGAGGTCCGCCAGGTCCGCCACGTGCGGGATGCGCCGGGCGCCGGGGCGCGACGGGGGCGCGTCGTGCAGGCCGTCCACGTCGGTGAGCAGCACCATCGCGTCGGCGCGCACGAGGTGCGAGACGAGGGCCGCGAGGCGGTCGTTGTCGCCGAAGGTCAGCTCGTCGGTGGTCACGGCGTCGTTCTCGTTGACGACCGGCACGACGCCGAGCGCCAGCAGCCGCTCCAGGGAGCGCTGCGCGTTGCGGTACCGCGACCGCCGCACCGTGTCCTCCGCGGTGAGCAGCACCTGCCCGATCTGCAGCCCGTGCGCGGCGAACGCCTCGGTGTACCGGGCCACCAGCTGACCCTGGCCCAGCATGGCCGCGGCCTGCATGGTGGCGACGTCGCGGGGCCGGGCGCTCAGGCCGAGCGGCCCGATGCCGGCCGCGATCGCGCCGGAGGAGACGAGCACCACCTGGGCGCCGCCCGCCACCCGCGCCGCCAGCACGTCGACGAGCGCACGCAGCGCCGCCAGGTCCAGGTGCCCGTCCGGGCCGGTGAGCGACGACGAACCGATCTTGACGACGACGCGGCGGGCGTCCGGCAGGCTGGTGCGGGAGGTGGCGGCGTTCACCCGTGCATTCTCGCCGGATCGGCGGTCAGTCGTCGTCGGGGTCCGTCCAGTGACCCGACTGACGCTCCGTCCACAGCTCGCGGCGCGCCTCGGTCTTGGCGTCCATGCGCTCCTGGTGCTCGCGGCGCTTGTCACCGCGGGTCGGGCGGTCGCTCTCGTCGAGGCGCAGGTCGGTGCCGCGCGCGCCCAGCAGCTCCGGGCCGGTGGAGAGCGTGGGCTCCCAGTCGAAGACGACGGCGTTCGTGGGGTCGCCGATGCGCACCTCGTCGCCCGCGACGGCGCCGGCCTTGAGGAGCCGGTCCTCGACGCCCAGCTTGGCGAGCCGGTCGGCGAGGAAGCCGACGGCCTCGTCGTTGTTGAAGTCGGTCTGCCGCACCCAGCGCTCGGGCTTGGAGCCGCGCACCTCGTAGTAGACGCCCTCGTGCTCCCGCTTGGCCGTCACGGTGAAGCCCGCCTCGTCGACGGCGCGCGGGCGCAGCACGACGCGCGTCGGCTCCGGCGCGGGGGCGGCCGCACGGGCGCGCTCCACGAGCTCGCCCAGCGCGAAGGTGAGCGGCCGCAGCCCCTCGTGGCTGGCGGTGGACACCTCGAAGACCCGCAGGCCGCGTGCCTCGAGGTCGGGGCGCACCAGCTCGGCGAGCTCGCGGGCCTCGGGGACGTCGATCTTGTTGAGGACGACGAGGCGCGGGCGCTCGGTGAGCGGCACCCGGCCGCCCTCGATGCCGAGGTCGCCGGCGTACGCCGCCAGCTCGGCCTCGATGACGTCCAGGTCGCTGAGCGGGTCCCGGCCCGGCTCGAGGGTGGCGCAGTCGAGCACGTGCACCAGCACGGCGGTGCGCTCGACGTGGCGCAGGAACTCCAGCCCGAGGCCCTTGCCCTCGCTGGCGCCGGGGATGAGGCCGGGGACGTCGGCCACGGTGTAACGGGTGTCGCCCGCCTGCACGACGCCGAGGTTGGGGATGAGCGTCGTGAACGGGTAGTCCGCGATCTTGGGCCGCGCGGCGGAGATCGCCGCGACCAGCGAGGACTTGCCGGCGCTCGGGTACCCGACGAGGGCGACGTCGGCGATCGACTTGAGCTCGAGGACGACCTCGTGCTCCTCCCCCGGCTCGCCGAGGAGCGCGAAGCCCGGGGCCTTGCGCCTCGGGGACGCCAGCGCGCGGTTGCCCAGCCCGCCGCGGCCACCCTGCGCGACGACGTACTCCGCGCCCGCGCCCACCAGGTCGGCGAGCACGTTCCCGTCGCGGTCCTTGACGACGGTGCCGTCGGGGACGGCGAGCACGAGGTCGCCGCCGTTGGCGCCGTCACGGTCGTCGCCCATGCCCTGCGTGCCGCTGGTCGCACGGCGGTGCGGGGAGTGGTGGTACTCGAGCAGCGTCGTCGTCTGCGGGTCCACGACGAGCTTCACGGTGCCGCCGTCGCCGCCGTTGCCGCCGTCGGGCCCCGCGAGGGGCTTGAACTTCTCGCGGCGGATCGACGCGACGCCGTGGCCGCCGTCACCGCCCACGGCGTGCAGCACCACGCGATCGACGAAGCTGGCCATGGTCAGATCCTCTCAGGCAAAGCGACGAGGGGCGCACCGCGACGG
>NZ_JBHTVC010000103.1:0-7740 GCF_042793275.1 Isoptericola sp. NPDC056578 | reverse complement strand
GGCCAGAACCATGCTCACGGCGGGCGTCAGTGACGGGTGCGGTACAGGTGCATGGTGATCGGGCCGAAGACGGCGGTGAGGACGACGGAGGCGACGAGCACCCAGACGATCTCGCCGCCGTCGGGGGTGCCGGCCATCAGCCCCCGCACGGCGGTGACGAGGTGGGTCACGGGGTTGATCTCGACGAACCGCTGCAGGGCGGCGGGCATCGTCGACGGGTTCACGAAGATGTTCGACGCGAACGTCAGCGGCATCAGCACCATCATCGACACGCCCATGACGGCGTTCGGCGTGCGCAGCAGCAGCCCTAGGATGGTGAAGATCCAGCTCAGCGAGAAGGCGAAGACGAGCAGCAGCAGCACGCCGAGCACGACGCCGACCACCCCGCCGTTGGGGCGGAACCCGAGGATCAGGCCGAGCCCGATCGTCATGACCGATGCGATCGAGTAGCGCACGGTGTCGCCGAGCAGGGCGCCGACGATGGGCGCGGGCCGCCAGATCGGGAGCGAGCGGAAGCGGTCGAAGACGCCCTTGGTGATGTCGGTGTTGAGCGTGTAGCCCGTGTACACGGTGACGATGACGATGGTCTGCACCAGGATGCCGGGCAGCAGGAACTGGATGTAGGCCGACGTGGACCCGGCGAGCGCGCCGCCGAACAGGTACGTGAACATCAGCGTGAAGATCACGGGGGAGACCAGCACGTCGAACAGCTGCTCGGGCACGTGCTTGATCTTCAGCAGCGCGCGCCACCCGAAGGTCAGGGTCATCGAGAGCGCGGACGGCCGTGCGGGTGGCTCGGTGAGCGCCACGGCCTGGCGCAACGTCGTGGTCGCGATCTCGGCAGGTTCCGCGGACGTGGTCATCGGGACACCTCCTGGGCGTCGGCGGGCTCGGCGGCGTCGTCGGCCGGCAGCGGCTTGCCGGTCAGGGTCAGGAACACCTCGTCGAGGCTCGGCTGACCGAGCGTGAACTCCGGCACGGCGATGCCCGCCTCCCCGAGCGCGGGCAGCAGCTGCGCCACCGAGTCCGCCCCGTCGTCGGGCACGCGGGCCGACAGGGCGTACGGGTCCGTGGGCAGCGTGGGCTCGGTGCCCAGCACCTTCTCGACGACGCTCGCCGCGGCCGACCGCTGGCCGGCGTCGGCCAGCCGCAACGACACCGCCCCCTGGCCCACGGAGCGCTTGAGCTCGGTGGAGGTGCCCTCCGCGATGACGGTGCCGTGGTCGATGACGGCGATGCGGTCGGCGAGCTGGTCGGCCTCCTCGAGGTACTGGGTGGTGAGCAGCACGGTGGCGCCGTCCGCGACGAGCACGCGGACGATGTCCCACACCTGGTTGCGGCTGCGGGGGTCGAGCCCGGTGGTGGGCTCGTCGAGGAACAGCACGCGCGGGGCCAGCACCAGCGACGCGGCCAGGTCGATGCGGCGCCGCATGCCGCCGGAGTAGGTCTTGACCTGCCGGGGGCCGGCGTCCGACAGGCTGAAGGCGTCGAGCAGCCCCTCGACGCGCCGCCGTGCCGCCGTCCCGGTGAACCCGTACAGGCGGGCCAGCATGAGCAGGTTCTCGGTGCCGGTCAGGTCCTCGTCGACGGACGCGTACTGGCCGGTGAGCCCGACGGCGGAGCGGACGGCGTCGGCGTCGGCCACGACGTCGTGCCCGAGCACGCGGGCGGTGCCGGCGTCGGGGCGCAGCAGCGTGGCGAGCATGCGCACGACCGTGGTCTTGCCGGCGCCGTTCGGGCCGAGCAGCCCGAAGACGCTGCCGGTCGGGATCCGCAGGTCGACGCCGTCGACGGCCTTGGTGACCTGCTTGCGGGTGGTGAAGTGCTTGACGAGCCCTCGGGCGTCGACGGCGAGGTCGTCGCGCGGCGGGCCGGGGTCTGACGCGGACATGGGAGCTCCCGGGGTGTCGGTGACGTGCGTCACGTACCAGGCTAGGACGGCCCACCGACGCGGAACTCATCGGCGGGCGCACGGCGCGACCGCCGTGGCAGGGTGTCGCCCATGACGCCGGAGCCCGCGACCCCGCAGCCGTTCGACCCCGACCACCTCGCCGCCTGGGTCGGCACGCAGGCCGGCTTCGCGCGCGTGCCCGGCGTGCAGTACGCGGTCCGCCTCGGGGACGACACCGTCCTCGAGGGCGCGTGGGGCGTCGCGGACGTCACCACCGGGGAGCCGCTGCGCACGGACCACGTGTTCCGGGTGGCGTCGCACTCCAAGACGTTCACGGCGACGGCGGTGGCCCGGCTCGCGGAGCGGGGTGCGCTGCGCCTGGACGATCCGTTCGACGCGCACCTGTCCGAGCTCGCCGGCGCCGCCGTCGGGCGGGTGACCCTGCGCGAGGCGCTCGGCCACACCGGCGGTGTGCGGCGCGACGGCACCGACGCCGACTTCTGGCAGCTCGGCGCGCCGTTCCCGGGGCGGGACGCCCTGGTGGCGGCGGTGCGCGCCGACGGTCCGGTGCTCGGCCGCGGCGAGACGTTCAAGTACTCGAACCTCGCCTACGGGCTGCTGGGGCTGGTGGTCGAGGCGGTGACGGGGACGCCGTTCGGCCGGCACATGCGGGACGATCTCCTCGGCCCGCTCGGGCTGGACCACACGTCCCCCGAGGTGGGGGACGGCGTGCCCGCCGTCGTCGGGCACTCCGCCCTGGGCGTCGCCGACGACGGTCGGCTGCCGGTCGCTCCCGTGCGTACGGGGGCGCTGGCCGCGGCGACGGGGTTCTCCTCGACGGCGTCCGACCTCACGCGGTGGTTCGCGGCGCACGCCGACGGCTCGGACCTGCTGCGGCCGGAGACGCGGCGCCTGCTGCAGCGGGACGAGTCGGCGATCGACCGCCCGCACGCCCGGCCGCGGCGCTACGGCCTGGGCTTCGAGACGCGCGAGATCGAGGGGCGCCGCGTGGTCGGGCACGGCGGCGCGTTCCCGGGCCAGCTCAGCCGCACCTGGGCCGACCCGGCCGGGGGCGTCGTCGTGTCCGTGCTGACGAACGCGGTCGACGGCCCCGCCGACACGATCGCGACCGGTCTGTTCGCGCTGGTCGCGACCGCCCTCGACGCCGGCGAGCCCACGGCCGACGAGGTCGCGGCCCTGGGCCGCAGCACCGGTCGGTTCGCCAACCTGTGGGGGTTGACGGACCTCGTCCGGCTGGGCCGGGACCTGTGGCTGGTCGATCCGCGTCGGGAGGACCCGTTGGCCGGCGCGGAGCGGCTCGTCGTCGACGGCGACGCCCTGCGGCTGCCGGTCGAGCCGGGGTTCGGGGCGCCCGGGGAGCCGGTCGAGGTGCTGCCCGGCGACGACGGCCGCCCGGCGGGGATCGTCGTCGCCGGGGTCACCTCGTGGCGGGCCGAGGAGTACGAGGCCGGGCGCCGCGCGCAGCTCGCCGCCCGGCCCGGGGCGTGAGCGGCTACGGCTCGGGGAACGTCGGGGTGATCGGGTCGAGCCGCGGGGCGGGGGACGGGCGGGGCTCGTCGAACGTCTCGACCGCGATGGTCTCCGGCTCGAGCAGTCGGGCGACGGCGTCGTCGAGGTTGGTGCGGATCGCGGCGACGAGGCCGTCGGCGTCGCGGGCCTCGAAGCGCTCGACCAGCTCGACGTGCGACTCGGCGGCGTCCTTGCGGACCGCGTAGTCCTCGCTGACCGTGAAGCTCGCGATCCGGACCTCCACGATGAGCGTGGTCATCCAGCGCAGCAGCCAGGGGTTGCCGCTCGCGGCGACGATCGACCAGTGCACGTTGAGGTCGGCGTCGCCCACGCGGCGCGCGTCCTCGCTGCGCTCGGCGTCGACGAGGGCGTCGTGCGCGGCGCGGACGGCGGCGACCTGGGCCGGGGTGGCACGCTCGACGGCGAGGGGCGCGGCCGACGTCTCGACGGTCGTGCGCGCCTCGTACAGCGCCCGCACCCGGTCGGCGCCGATGCGCACCACGCTGAGGCCGCGGCCGGGGGTGGAGCGCAGGAGCCCTTCTTGCACCAGGCGCTGCGCGGCCTCGCGGAACGGCCCGCGGCTGACGCCGAGCTGGCTCGACATCTCGACCTCGCGGATGGGTGATCCGACCGGCAGCGCGCCCGAGTAGACGGCGTTGCGCAGCTCGACGGTGATGAGGTCGACCGTCGACGGGCGGGTCACCGGCGACAGGAACGGCGCGCTTCCGACGGGGGCCGGCGACGATGGGGTCATCTGCTCTCCTTCCAGGCGGTCGGGGGCCGTCCGACCGGGACGTATCATCCCGCGCCGCGGCCTCCCGCCAGATCGTGACCCTCTTGTGACCATGGCATGACCGCCTTTTCGGGCGTGCCGAGCCCGTCCGAGGCGGTCGTTCGTCCCGGCAACGCCGCGCTGACCTGCGACGACGCCGAACGGAGCGCGTCGTGGCGGCGCGCCCTCGCTGATTGTAGACAATCCGACATGTGGATACATAGATTGTCGTAGCGTCGGCATCACGGCTACGGTGTCGCACCGTCCAGACCAACGGCCCGGCGCGGACTCTCGCCGGGCGACGAAGGGAGACACCGTGTCGTCCACCAGGACCACGAAGCGCCGCCGGGCGTTCCTCGCAGCCGGTTCCGTGCTCACCATGACCGCGCTGGCCGCCTGCTCGAGCGTCGACGACGGCGGATCGGGTGGCGGCGCGGGCACGACGGTCGAGACGCTCAAGGACGCCGGCACCGTCAACGTCGCGTTCAACGGCGAGAAGCCCTACAGCTACAAGGAGGGCGACGAGCTCACGGGCGCGACGATCGCGCTCGACACGGAGGTCTTCGGCGAGCTCGGGGTCGCCGAGGTCGAGGGCACCCAGACCGAATGGAACTCGCTCATCCCGGGGCTGAACGCCGGCCGCTACGACACCGTGAGCGCGGGGATGTCGATCCTGCCGGAGCGCTGCGAGCAGGCGGCGTTCGCGGAGCCGACCATCATGTACACCACGGCGTTCCTCGTGCCCGAGGGCAACCCCGAGAAGCTCACGGACTGGCAGTCCGTCGAGGACTCCGGCCTCACCATCGCCGTCACGAGCGGCGCGATCGAGGACGGCTACGCCCAGCAGACCGGCGTCAAGACGATCACGGTGGGCGACTCGACCGACGGTCTCAACGCCGTCGTCTCGGGCCGCGCCGACGCCTTCGCGCTGACGGGCATCTCGATCCGGGCGCTCGCCGACAGCACCGACGAGCCGGTCGAGGCCACCGACGCGTTCGTCGCGACCATCGACGGCGTGTCGCAGGTCGGCGCGGGTGCCGAGGTGTTCCGCAAGGGCGACACCGAGTTGCTCGAGGCGTACAACGAGAAGCTCACGCCGATCCTCGAGGACAAGGACAAGTGGCTCGAGATCATGGAGCCGTTCGGCTTCACCGAGGCGGAGTACCCCCCGCCCGGCCTGACCGCGGACATGCTGTGCGAGGGCGACCTCGCGAAGATCTCCGACGAGCTGGGGCTGGATTCCTGACCACATGTCGGATGACTTCCAGGCACTGATCGACCGTCTTCCCCACCTGGGCAACGCCGTCGTCGTCACGCTCGAGATGACGATCGGCGGTGCCGCCCTCGCCATGCTCGTCGCGCTCGTGCTGGGGTTCGGATCGCGCACCCGCTCCCTGTGGGTGCGCGGCCCCTCCCGCGTCGTGATCGAGTTCTTCCGGGGCACCTCGCTGGTGGTCCAGATCTTCTGGCTCTTCTACGTGCTCCCGGTGTTCGGGTTCAAGATGGAGGCGCTCGCCGTCGCGATCGTCGCGCTCGGGCTCAACTACGGCGCCTACGCCGCCGAGGTGGTGCGCGGTTCCATCGAGTCCGTCCCGACCGGCCAGTGGGAGGCCGCGACGGCCCTCAACCTCGGCGCGTTCCACAAGGTGCGCCGCGTGATCTTCCCGCAGGCGTGGGCGCTGATGATCCCGCAGCTCGCCAACCTGCTGATCCAGCTGCTCAAGGGCTCGGCCCTGGCGTTCTACATCACCCTGCACGACGTGTACTGGTGGATCGACGAGTTGCAGCGCGACACGAGGGACACCTTCTTCAGCTACGGCGTCGGTCTCGTCATCTACTTCGTGATCGCGTACGTCCTCACGTGGGGCATGAACTGGCTGGAGGAGCGGGCCAAGCGCCGGCTCGGCCGCGGCACGCGCCCGCGCCTGCGTGACGTCTTCGGCCTCAAGCCGGGCGTCCCGACGGAGATCGCCCGCGTGAAGGGGGGTGTGGCATGAACGACGACGCCATCTGGAACTGGGACACGGCGTGGGAGGTCCTGCCGGCCCTCCTGCGCGGCCTGGTCATCACCATCGAGGCGACGGTCGTGGGCATGGTGATCGCCTCGATCCTCGGGCTGCTCATCGCCCTGGCCATGCGCGCACCGACGCGGTGGGTGCGCGCGCCGCTGCGGTTCGTCGTCGACTTCATCCGCATGACGCCGCTGCTGGTGCAGCTCGTCTTCGTGTGGCTGCTGCTCGTCGACATCCCGCCGCTCGTGATCGGGTTCGGCGTGCTCGGCGTGCACTACGCGACCTACATGTCCGAGGTGTACCGGGCGGGCATCGAGGCGGTGCCGCGCGGCCAGTGGGAGGCGGCCACCGCGCTGAACCTGCCCAAGGGGCGCACCTGGCGGGCCGTCATCCTGCCGCAGGCGATCCGGAACACGCTGCCCGGCCTGGGCAACTACGCGATCTCCATGTTCAAGGAGACGCCGTACCTCTTCGCCATCACGGTCGTGGAGATGTACCAGGCCGCCCAGCAGTACGGCGCCCTGAACTTCTCCTACATCGAGCCGCTGACCCTGGTCGGGCTGCTCTTCCTGCTGGTGAGCTACCCGACGTCGCTGCTGGTACGCCGGATGGAGACGCGCCTTGCCTGACCCGACGACCTCCCCTGGGAGCCAGAACATGAGCAACACCTCGAACGGCACCCCTGCCATCGAGTTCCGCGACGTCACCAAGCGCTTCGGCGACAACGTGGTGCTCGACGGCCTGAACTTCTCGGTCGCGCAGGGCGACCGCGTGACGCTGATCGGCCCGTCCGGCTCCGGCAAGACGACGATCCTGCGCCTGCTGATGACCCTCGAGGAGGCGAACGGCGGGCTCATCCTCATCGACGGCGACCCCTACACGCACGAGTACAAGGGCGACAAGTGGGTCGAGGTCCCGGAGAAGCGGCGCCGTGTCGTGCGCAACCGGGTGGGGATGGTCTTCCAGCAGTTCAACCTGTTCCCCAACATGACCGTGCTGGAGAACATCATCGAGGCGCCGATCCACGTGCTCGGCAAGAGCAAGGCCGAGGCGGTCCAGCGGGCGGAGGAGCTGCTCGAGCAGGTCGGCATGACCGACAAGCGGGACTTCAAGACCAACCAGCTCTCGGGCGGTCAGCAGCAGCGTGTCGCCATCGCGCGGGCGCTCGCCATGGACCCGGAGATCCTGCTGCTCGACGAGGTGACCTCGGCGCTCGACCCGGAGATCGTGGCCGACGTGCTCGGCGTGCTCCGCGAGATCGCCCGCACCACGGACATCACGATGCTGCTCGTGACCCACGAGATGCAGTTCGCCCGCGACGTCTCGAACCGCGTGCTGATGTTCGACCACGGCAAGATCATCGAGGAGGCCGACCCCGAGACGATGTTCACGCACCCCAAGCACGAGCGCACCCAGGAGTTCCTCAAGGCCGTGCTCGGGGGCTGACCCTCTCAGCGCCGAACAGGCGGTTGCTCCCGTTCTCGCGCGTCACGGCGCGTGAGAGCGGGAGCAACCGCCTGTTCGGCGTTCGGAGG
>NZ_JBHTVC010000102.1:7287-7864 GCF_042793275.1 Isoptericola sp. NPDC056578 | reverse complement strand
CCCCGTGGGGGCGGCCGGGCCGTCGGAGTCGCTCAGCGGTTCAGCTGAAGGAACCGCCGCAGGCGCAGGAGCTGCCGGCGTTCGGGTTGTCGATCGTGAAGCCCTGCTTCTCGATGGTGTCCGCGAAGTCGATCTTCGCGCCCTCGAGGTAGGGCACGCTCATGCGGTCCACGACGACCTCGACGCCGTCGAAGTCACGCAGCGCGTCGCCGTCGAGGATGCGCTCGTCGAAGTAGAGCTGGTAGATCAGGCCGGAACAGCCGCCGGGCTGGACGGCCACACGCAGACGCAGGTCGTCGCGGCCCTCCTGCTCGAGGAGGCTGCGAACCTTGTCGGCGGCGACGTCGGACAGGTCCACGCCGTGCGTGGCGATCTCGGTGGTGTCGGTCATGCTTCCTCCAACAGGCGGGCCGGTAGAGCTGTTCCCGATCCTACGCGCGAATTCCGTGGGCGCGATGACGCGAGTCACAGGCGCGGCGCGGGGGGGGCGGGGCGCCCCGGCCGCCCCCCCCCCCCCCGCAGGCCCCCGAAAGCGCCCCCCGCCCCCCCCCCCCCCCCCGCGCCCCGCCCCCCCCCG
>NZ_JBHTVC010000102.1:0-7277 GCF_042793275.1 Isoptericola sp. NPDC056578 | reverse complement strand
CCTCGGGGGTCCTGGGGGGGGCGCTCGTCCGGCTCCGCGGGGGGGGGGGGGGGGGGCCGTCGCCCCCGCCCCCCCCCCCCCGACCGGTCAGGCCCAGGAAGGCGCCCAGGTCCGCGCCACGCGCGCGGTCGCCGCGACCACGTCGGCCCCGGTCTCGTGCACGCCGCTCACGCCGGCGCCGGACCACTCCCGGCGCGAGACCTCGGTGCGGCCGGCCAGCACCACGACCGGCACGGCGTGCGGGGCGGCGGCCGCCACGGCGGCGGGGACGCGCCCCTCGCGCAGGGTCGTGCCGTCCAGCACGGGGACGTGCACGACGACGAGGTCGGACGTCGCCGCCGGGGCGGCGAGCGGACCGTCCTCCGGTCCGGAGACGCTCGCCAGCCCGAGGGCGTCGAGGGGGACGAACACCCCGACGGACGACGGGTGGGCCTCCCCCGGCGGCGCGGGGTCGGGCAGGACGACGGTGGTCACGGCGCACGACGGCGCGGCCTCCCGCCACGCCGTCGCGAGCGCGGGGGCCAGGGGGCCGGCGTCCTCGCCGACGCAGAGCAGCACCTGCATGCCGCGATCGTGGCACACCGAGCCGAGGCGCGGACGCCCCCGGGGCGTGCTGCCGGAGGGGCGGACGGCAGGCCGACGGCTCGGGCACGCGCCCCCGCCGGGGACGGACGCGCGGCGTGCCGCACGCAGGCCCTGTGGAAACATAGGCGGGTGACCACCCTGCTGAACGACACCGCGGGCACCTCGACCGGCGCCACGACCGGCACCACGACCGGCTTCGCCGAGCCCGCACCCTCCGCGCTGCTGCTCCTCGGCCAGGGCCGCGACCTCGCCTCGGAACGTGGCGTCGAGTGCACCGGGGCGCTGCCGTCGCCGTCGGACCCGGACCTGGTGGAGCGCGCCCGCGCCGCGCGGGCCGCCCTGGGCGAGCGCGCGTTCGTGCTCGGGCACCACTACCAGCGCGACGAGGTCATCGACTTCGCCGACGTCACCGGCGACTCGTTCAAGCTCGCGCGCGAGGCCGCTGCCCGTCCCGACGCCGAGTTCGTGCTCTTCTGCGGCGTGCACTTCATGGCCGAGAGCGCGGACATCCTCACGTCGGACGCGCAGCAGGTCGTGCTGCCCGACCTCGCCGCCGGCTGCTCCATGGCCGACATGGCCGAGATCGGCCAGGTCGAGGAGGCGTGGGCGGTGCTGCAGGACGTCGGCATCGCCGGCGACACCGTGCCCGTGACCTACATGAACTCCTCCGCCGCCATCAAGGCCTTCACCGGCCGGCACGGGGGCACCGTGTGCACGTCGTCGAACGCGCAGGTCGCGCTGCGCTGGGCGTTCGACCGGGTGGGTGGCGTGGAGGGCACCGGCAAGGTGCTGTTCCTGCCGGACCAGCACCTGGGCCGCAACACCGCCGTCCTCCAGCTCGGCCTGAGCCTGGACGACTGCGTGGTCTACGACCCGCGCAAGCCGCTGGGCGGCCTCACCGAGCAGCAGCTGCGCGACGCGCGCATGATCCTGTGGCGGGGGCACTGCTCGGTGCACGGGCGGTTCTCGGCGCGCAACGTCGAGGACGTCCGGGCGAAGGTGCCCGGGGTCACGGTGATCGCTCACCCGGAGTGCAAGCACGAGGTGATCACCGCGGCGGACGAGGTGGGGTCCACCGAGTTCATCATCAAGGCCCTCGACGCCGCCGAGCCCGGCAGCGCGTGGGCGATCGGCACCGAGCTCAACCTGGTGCGCCGCCTCGCCAAGGCGCACCCGGACAAGCAGGTGCACTACCTCGACTCGACCGTGTGCTTCTGCTCGACCATGAACCGCATCGACCTGCCGCACCTGGTGTGGGCGATGGAGTCGCTGGTCGAGGGGCGGATGGTCAACCGGATCGTGGTCGACGCCGACGACGCCCACTGGGCCCGGGTGGCGCTCGACCAGATGCTGGCGCTGCCCGGCATCTGACCGTGAGCAAGATCTGACCAGGGGCCGGCGACGGCCCTGACGACGCAGGAGAAGGCATGAGCACCGACGGCGGGCTCCACATCGGCATCTTCGTGTTCGACGACGCGGAGGAGCTCGACGTCGTCGGGCCGTTCGAGGTGCTCGCGGCCTGGGAGCAGCACTCGAGCACCGAGTCGGGCCCGAAGCCGCACGTGAGCACCTTCTCCCGCGACGGCGACGGCGTGCGCCTGGCCAAGGGCCTGCGGGTCGTGCCCGCGCACTCCGCGGACGACGTCGGCCCGCTGCACGTGCTCGTCTACCCGGGCGGCTGGGGCACTCGCGCGATGATCGCCGACCCGACGCACCTGGAGTGGCTGCGGCAGGTGCGCGTGCAGACCCCGGTCCTCGCGAGCGTGTGCACCGGAGCCCTGGTGCTCGCGGCGGCGGGGCTGCTGGCCGGACGGCCGGCGACCACGCACCGCGACCACTACGACGAGCTGGCCGAGATCGACCCGAGCGTCGTCGTGGACACCGAGGCGCGGTTCGTCGACGACGGGGACGTCGTGACCGCCGCCGGCGTCTCGGCGGGGATCGACATGGCCCTGCACCTGGTGGCGCGGCTCGAGTCGACCGAGGTCGCGCGCGCGGTGCGCCGGGGCATCCAGTACGACCCCGCTCCCCCCGTCTGACGGTCGACGAGCCCAGGTATCTGATACCGGCGGTCGCCGATATAACCTGCGCAGGTGACTCGAATGATCCAGCTCACCTGGGCCTCCCTGCGCCCCCGCAAGCCGGTGCCCGGCCAGGGCCTGCTCGACCCGTCCGTGACGCGCATGCGCGTGCACCCCGGCGACCTCGACCTGTACCTGCACGTCAACAACGGCTCGTACCTGCAGATGATGGACGTGGCGCGGTCCAACTTCATCGCCGACCTCGACGGCTTCGCCAAGATCGGCGACCGCAAGTGGTACCCGGTGGTCGCGGCGTCGACCATGACCTACAAGCGCTCGCTCAAGCTCGGCGACCGGTTCGAGATCAGCACGCGCGTCCTCGGCTGGGACGAGCGCGTGATCTACATCGAGCAGGTCTTCACGTGCCGGGGGCAGCTCTACGGCCGCGGCTACGTGGCCGGCCGGTTCCTCGGCCCGGGGAGTTCCCGCGTCCCCGCGCCCGACGTCGTGGCGCTCATGGGGCCGGAGGCGCCCGCGCAGAGCCCGGACCTCCCCGACGACGTCGCCGCCTGGGCGCGGGCGGTCGACGTCGCGCACCGGGACCGGTCGGAGGCCTGACCCGCGCCGGGATCGGGCCGGCTCAGGCGGGCCCGGCGTCGCGGAGCGCTCGCGCCTCGGACAGCGCGCTCCGGACGGCGTCCCCCTCCGCGTCGCGGCCGGCGGCGTCGGCGAGCGCCTCGAGCTCGGCGACGAGCTCGCCCGCCGCGGCGGGGTCTCCAGCCCGCACGGCGAGCTCGGCGAGGTAGGCGAGCGCCGGCGCGAGCTCGCCCGCGGCCGGGGCGGCCCCCGCCGCCCGCGCACGACGGACGGCGCCACCCAGGATCTTCCGCGCCTGGCCGACGTCCCCGTGCGAGTCCGCGACGACGACGGCGTTCTCCAGGGCGCGCGCCAGCGGGCCGCCGCCTTCCGTCGTCCAGGACGTCGTGCCCCCCTCGCCCGCGACGACCGGCGCGTCGGGTGCCCGGGAGACCCGCACCCAGTTCCCCGCCGGGTCCACGAGGCTGAACCCGCTGAGCCCCGCGTTGTTCGCCCGCTTCCGCGGACGGGTGATCCGCGGAGCGCCCGACACGGGCAGGCGCCCGAACAGGTTCCGCAGCCCCGCCGCGAACACCTCGTAGACCGGCTCGGTGTCCGGGACGACGAGCGCGCAGGTCGAGTGGCTCTGCTCCGGGTCCCAGTCGGGCATCCCGTAGTAGTGGACGTCGAACCCGCCGCGCCCGAACGCCACGTACGGGTTGGGGCGCTGCTGGCGGTAGGTGACCTCGAGACCGAGCGCGGTCCAGAAGGCCACCATCGCGTCGAGGTCCTCCTCCGTGCCGCCGCAGGGCAGCATCGGCACCATCCGAGCCCCGGCGACCGCACCCTCGAGCTGCTGCGACATCACGTCGCCCCCTCCCTCATCCCTCGAGCTCGGCGACGCGCCGCAGGAGCAGCGCCTCGGCGAGCACGACCTTGCGCAGCTCGCCCAGGTGCACCGACTCGTCGGCGCCGTGCGCGCGGGAGTCCGGGTCCTCGACGCCGGTGACGAGCACGGCGGCCTCGGGGAAGAACTCGAGCAGGTCGGCGATGAACGGGATGGACCCGCCGACGCCGATGTCCACCGGGTCCGTGCCCCAGGCCGCCGCGAACGCCGAGCGCGCGGCGCGCATCGCGGCCGAGTCCTCCGCGGCGTGGAACGCCCGCCCCTGCTCGCCCGAGCGCCAGGCGACCCGTGCGCCGAACGGCGCGTGCGCCTCGAGGTGGGCGCGCAGCGCGTCCTCCGCCGCCTGCGGGTCCTGCCCCGGCGGGATGCGCAGCGACAGCTTCGCGGCCGCGCGGGGCGCGATGGTGTTGGACGCGTGCGCGACGCTCGTGGCGTCGATGCCGATCACCGAGAGCGCCGGCTTGGTCCACAGCCGGCCGGCGATGGTGCCCTCGCCCGCGAGCGTCACGCCGTCGAGCACCGAGGAGTCGGCGCGGAACGCCGCCTCCTCGTAGTCGACCTCCGGCTCGCCGGCGGCGACCAGCCCGGCCACCGCAACGTTGCCGGCGTCGTCGTGCAGCGTCGCGATCAGGCGTGCGAGCAGGGTGTTCGCGTCGAGCACCGGCCCGCCGAACATGCCGGAGTGCACCGCGTGCCCGAGCACCTCGACCTCGACCACGCCGTCGACCAGGCCGCGCAGCGACGTGGTGAGGGCGGGCACGCCGACCTTCCAGTTCGTGGAGTCGGCGACCACGATGACGTCCGCCGCGAGCAGCTCGCGGTGGTCGGCGAGGAACCGGCGGAAGCTCGGGGACCCCGACTCCTCCTCGCCCTCGACGAACACCGTGATCCCGACGGGCAGGTCCGTGCCGCCCTCCTGAGCCACGGCGGCCAGGGCGCGCAGCGCGCCGACGTGCGCGACCAGCCCCGCCTTGTCGTCCGCGGCACCGCGGCCGTACAACCGCTCGCCCACCTGGACCGGCTCGAACGGGTCGGTCGCCCACGCGGCGGCGTCGCCCGGGGGCTGGACGTCGTGGTGCGCGTACAGCAGCACGGTCGGGGCGCCCTCGGGCGCGGGACGGCGGGCGACCACGGCGGGCGCCCCGGGGGTCCCGTCCGGGCGGTCCGAGCGCAGGATCCGGACGTCGGGCAGCCCCGCGTCGCGCAGCAGCGCGGCGACGGCGTCGGCGCTCGCCGCGACGTGCGCCTGGTCGAAGGCGGCGGCGGACACGCTCGGGATGCGCACGAGGCGCTCGAGGTCGGCCTGGAGGGCGGGGAACTGCCGCTCGACGTGCGCGCTCAGGGTGGTGGCGTCGTCGACGGGCCGGTCGGTCGGTACGCCGGCAGGGGCGGTGCGGGGGGTGTCGGTCACGCGGCTCACGCTACCCGCGCGCTCGACTACCCTGGGAGCGTGTTCTCCCGCAACAAGCCCGACGCGACGCCGTCGTCCCCCGACTCCACCGACCCCGTCGACGCGGCCGCCGAGATCGAGAAGGCCGGCGCCCCCTCCGGCAAGGGCCGCCCCACGCCCAAGCGCAGCGTGGCCGAGGCCGCCAACAAGCGCCCGCTGGTCCCCGACGACCGCAAGGCGGCGACGAAGGCGGCACGGGAGAAGGCGCGCGAGCAGCGCAACCTCGAGTACCGGGCGATGCAGACGGGCGACGAGCGCCACCTGCCGCCGCGCGACAAGGGCCCGCTCAAGCGGTACGCGCGCGACTACGTCGACGCGCGCTGGAACCTCGGCGAGTTCTTCCTGCCCGTCGCGTTCGGCTTCATCGTCCTGAACTTCATCTTCATGCAGAACGTCACCATGTCGGCGCTCGTGCTGATGCTGCTGTACGCCGTCGTGCTGCTCACCATCGCCGACGCCTTCCTGCTGTGGCGCGGGCTCCGCAAGCGGCTGCTGCTGAAGTTCGGCGAGGTGCCGAAGGGCACGATGATGTACGCCGTCATGCGTGCGTTCCAGATCCGCCGCTCGCGCCTGCCCAAGCCGTCGTCGAAGAAGCACGGCGTCTGGCCGGAGTGACCCGGCACCGCCGGCACCGTCCGGTGCGACCCTGCGCCCGCCCTAGGGTGGACGCATGGTCAACTACCGGTACCTCGGCAACAGCGGTCTGAAGATCTCCGAGATCACCTACGGCAACTGGCTCACCCACGGTTCGCAGGTCGAGAACGACGTCGCGACGCAGTGCGTGCGCGCCGCGCTCGACGCGGGCATCACGACGTTCGACACCGCGGACGTGTACGCCAACACGAAGGCCGAGCAGGTCCTCGGCGACGCCCTCGCGGGCGAGCGACGCGAGTCGCTCGAGATCTTCACCAAGGTGTACTGGCCGACGGGCCCGGGCGGCCCCAACGACACGGGTCTGTCGCGCAAGCACGTCATGGAGTCGATCAACGGCTCGCTGAAGCGCCTTGGCACGGACTACGTCGACCTCTACCAGGCGCACCGCTACGACACAGAGACGCCGCTCACCGAGACGATGCAGGCGTTCGCCGACATCGTCCGCCAGGGCAAGGCCCTGTACATCGGCGTCTCCGGGTGGACGGCGGACCAGATCCGCGCCGGCGCGGCCCTGGCGAAGGAGCTGGGGTTCCAGCTCATCTCCTCGCAGCCGCAGTACTCCATGCTCTGGCGGGTCATCGAGGACGAGGTCGTGCCCGCCTCGCAGGAGTGCGGGCTGTCGCAGATCGTGTGGTCGCCGATGGCGCAGGGCGTGCTGTCCGGCAAGTACGTGCCCGGCCAGCCGCTGCCCGCCGGGTCGCGCGCGACCGACGAGAAGGGCGGCGCGTCGAGCATCCGCCGCTTCCTCGACGACGACGTGCTCACCCGCGTGCAGAACCTGCGCCCGGTCGCCGACGAGCTGGGGCTGTCGATGGCGCAGCTCGCCGTCGCGTGGGTGCTCCAGAACGACAACGTCGCGGCGGCGCTCGTCGGCGCGTCCCGGCCCGAGCAGGTCGCCGAGAACGTCAAGGCGTCCGGCGTGACGATCCCCGCCGAGCTCCTGGCGACGATCGACGACGTCCTGGGCGACGTCGTCGTGCGCGACCCGGCCAAGACCGCCGAGAACGCGCCGAAGACCCGCGTCGCCTGACCGCAAAGACGGTTCCGGGAGGGCCCGACGTCGCGGTGGGTCGTCGTCCTGAGC
>NZ_JBHTVC010000101.1:0-8273 GCF_042793275.1 Isoptericola sp. NPDC056578 | reverse complement strand
TACGAGTACGCGGTCTCCGGCTCGAGCCCTTCGTCGACGAACGACGTCGCCGCGGCGCCCACGGAACCGACGACCTCGCCGTCCCGGCTGACCTGGTACCCGGTGACCCGGGTGTCGTCGGTCGACGCCGACCAGGTCACCTGCACGCTCGTGCCGTCCGCGGTGGCGGTCACGCCCTGCGGCACGCTCGGCGCGGTGGTGTCGTCCGTCGGGACGTCCTCGCCGAACAACCGGTCGTAGTCCGCGAGCGCGGTCGCGACCGCCGTCTGCGCCCAGAACCGGTGGTAGGTGAACTCGGGCGCGGGCCCGCCGTCGAGGTGGTCCTGCACCTTCTGCCACTGCGGGTCGTCGGTGTAGAACGACCGCAGGTCGAGGAACGAGGCGCCCGCCCCGATCTCGTCGCCGTTCGGCATGGTGCCGGTCCAGCCCTCCGGCACGTACACGCCGTCGCCGTCCGCGGAGGTGAGCACGTCGTCGAACCGGGAGTAGTCGGCGCGCGTCTCCGTCGTGGCGACGCCGAGCGGGTCGCTGTTCTGGGTCCAGATCGCGTCCAGCAGGTCGTGCGCGACCTGCTGGGCCTGCGCGTGCTGCTCCCCCTCGCCACCGGCCGCGTAGTACATGAGCGACCGGGCGAGCGCGCCGGCGACGCCGACGTCCTGCCCGTAGCCGGTGACCTCGACGGAGAGGCCGGCGTTGTCGCCGGGGTCCGCGGCGTCCCAGTCGTCGGGCTGGCCCGACCAGGCGAGGTTCGACGGGATCTGCCACGAGTCGTCGGTGACGGTGATGTGGTCGATCACCCACGGCACCCACTTGTCGAGCACGGCCCCGGCGCGCGCGTCGCCCGTCTCCTCGTACAGCTGCGCGATGCGCTCCACGCCCCAGCCCTGCATGCCCATCCACTGGTTGGAGGGCGGGTCGTGGTAGACCGGCGCCTCCTGGTACGCCATGCCGTAGAAGGTCGCGACGTCGTCGGGCCGGTCGGCGTAGTGCCCCTCCCAGCTGTTGGTCGCGCCGCCGGCGATGCCGCCCTCGGGCGCCTGGAGCCACTGGAACAGCTCGAGCTGGCGGTCGAGGCTGGTGGCCCAGTCGTCGGACGCGGTCGGCGACGCGGGCTCGAGGTCCGGGTCGTTCGACAGCGCCCACGCCGCCATCGGGTTCTGGTACCCGAAGTGCGCGTGGCTGGAGCCGATGCGCCACGCCCACGGCGAGGCCGTGTCGAGCGCGCCGCCCCAGGCGTAGTACCAGGACAGCAGGTAGTGCGCGCTGTCGCGGCCGGTGCCCGCGGGGCACGTCGTGGACTCGCAGCCCGGCGTCTTGAAGTACTTGTCGAACAGGGCGTAGCGCAGGTAGTCGCCCATCTTGGACGCCTTGCCCACCGTGTCGGCCACGGCCTCGGGCTGCCCCTGCTCGGCGGCGAACTTGTTGGCCCAGTAGGCGGCCTCGACGGCGCGGGCGTCGGCGTCGGGCGCGTTGGTGTACTTCCACTGCTCCGCATACGACGCGTCGCCCGTGAACAGGTCGAGGTAGCCGTTCTCGCCGCCGTAGGAGAAGTCGTCGATCGACGGCTGCGGCACCGTCTCCCACACCGACTCCTGCGGCCCGCGCTGGAAGGTGTTGATGTACGACGTGCCCTCGTGGTCCGGCCCCAGCAGCTCGGACGAGCCGGGCGCCGCGCCGAAGCCGTACACGTTGTCGACGTCGGCGAGCCAGTGCATCCCGTACACCTCGGGGGTGCCGTAGGTGGACTCGAGCTCCGCGCCGATCGGGTCGCGCCCGACCGACACGCCCGTGTCGAGCGGGGAGGGGTACCGGCTCGGGTGGTCGAACTCCGGGGCGTAGGTCGCGGGCTTGGCCGGGTCGTACGCCGCGTTGGTCGGCTGGTTCTCCGTGGTCGGGATCATGTACTGCTCGAGCGTGTCCCAGGCGTGGTTGAACGGTTCCCAGTCGCCGGTCACCTGCCCGTAGGACGTCTCCAGCCACAACCAGAACGAGTACGCCTCGCTCGTGGTCTCGTGCCCGTAGTCGGGGGCCTCGACCATGAGCGTCTCGACCGCGTGGTACGGGATGCCCTGCGGCGAGAAGTAGCCGTTGGCCGGGTCGTGGATCTTGTCGTAGAGCTCCAGGAACCGCTGCGTGTACTCGCCGTCGACGAGCAGGGTGCGCTCGGCCGGGGCCGCCGCCGCGGCGGCCGGCCCGGAGGCACCGGGCGCGCCGAGCGCCGCCGCGGTCGGGCCGGCGGCGGCGAGCGCGGCCAGCGCCGCGAGCGCGGCGCCCGCGGCCACGACGCGTCGCGGCCGCCCGCCGGGGCGTGATCGGGCCGGACGTGATCGGGCGGCGCGTGGCTGTGGTGCGGGTGTGCGTGACGTGCGTGACGTGCGTGACATCGTGCGTGCACCTCTCATCGTCGGGAGGCTCGCCCCGCCCCGCGGTCCGCCGGCGGCGACGGGGGCGTCGAGCACCCCCGAGGCTCGTCGCGGCTCCACGGCCCCGGCAACGCACGGAAACGTTTCAGGTGACGCTCAGGCGCGCCGGGCGGTCGGGGCCGCGCGACGGCGCGCCAGCCGGTCGCCCGCCCGCCGCAGCACCTCGATGGCGTCGCCGCCGCCCGCGGACCCGTCGTCGTGGGCGGGCTCGGGGTGGCTCGTGCCCGCGGCGTGCTCGACGACGGCCTGCGCCCCGAGCACCGCCCGCAGCCGGGCGAGGCGATCCCGGGCCGCGACGGCGTCCGCGCCGTCGAGCAGCACGACGACGTCGCGCGGCGCCGGCCCGTACGCGCAGTCGTCGGGCTCCAGCTCGCCGTGCAGGCGGCGCAGCGCCAGGGCGGTCGGCGGCGCGGGGAACCCGACGCCGAGGACCTGCCAGCCGTACGCCCCGACCCGGCGGGCGCGGGAGATCGCCCGCTCGAGCCGGTCGACGAACAGCTCGCGGGCCACGAGCCCGGTGCCGGGGTCGACCAGCACCCGCTCGCGCAGCTCGCTGCGGAACAGGGTCACCTCCGAGACCACGGCCATCGCCCCGACCATGCGCGCGGCGCGGCCCCCGGCGTCGTGCACCGTGACGGCGCGGCAGCGCACCGTGACGTGGCGACCGTCGGCGACGCGGATCCGGTGCTCGACGTCCAGCGGCTGGTGCGACCCGGACAGCTGCGCGGCCACCGCGGACTGCACGCGGCGGACGTCGTCGGGGTGCACGCGACCCAGCCACTCCTGCGGGTCGTCGCCGACGCCGGCCGGGTCGCACCCCACGATGCGGGCCCACGCGTCGGAGTAGCGCACGCGGCCCGCCTCGACGTCCCAGTCCCAGGTGCCGTCGTGGGACGCGATGGACACCAGCGCGGTCCGCTCGTGCCCGGCGGCGACCTCGAGCGCCAGCACCCGCTCGCGCTCCGCGGCCTCCGCCAGCTCCCGGCGCTGGGCCTGCAGGGCGCTGAGGGTGTCCTCCGCGTCGAGGGCCACGCCGAGCATGGCCGCCCAGTGGTTGTAGCGCGCCCGCGTGCTCGTGGCGCGGGTGTCGACGAGCCCGCTCACCACGAGCACGCCCCGGTCCGAGCTGCCGAAGCCCACGGGCACGACGACGGTCGGCGACGCCGGGTCCACGAGCTCGGGCGGAGGGAACTCCTGGGGCGGGTACGTCGCCCCGACCAGCCGTCGCGGGCCGGTCGCGCCCCCGCGCGCGCCCACCACCTGCAGCGCCCGCCCGCCCGGGACGTCGGCGTCGTCGACCCAGAGCGCGAGCGCCGCCACCCCGCCGTGGCCGCGCGGCAGCCAGTCGAGGCTGCGCAGGGCGTCGCCGTCCGCCCGCATCATCTCGAGGTCCACCTCGTACTGCTCGGCCAGCTCGCGCTCGAGCCGCCCGGCCCGGCCCAGGGTGCCCGCGACCGTCCCGCGCGCCAGCGCGACCACGACGTCGCGCACGGTCGTCTCCAGCGCCGTCCGGCGGGCGGCCGGCCCGAGCGCCGTCCCGCTCCGCGCGGCCTCCGCCCCGCCCTGACCCGAGAGGCGGCGCGCGGCCGCGCGCCGGTGGCTCCGGACGGTCCTCGCCGCCTCGACGTGCAGCGCGGGCACCAGCTGCTCGAGCGCGTCGGGCGACGGGCGCAGCCGGGCCGTCGCGTCGGCGAGCGCGCGCAGCGCCGGCGCCGGGGCACGCAGCCCGCGGTCCGCCGCCGCGGCCAGGACCTGCCGCACGGCGGCGACCCACACGTCCCGGCCGTGCTCGCGCGCGAGCACCACGGGAGCCACGTCGTCCAGGCCCGGGTCCGCGCCCGCCGTCGGGCCGGACGACGTGCCGGGCGCGGAGACGGACGCGCGGTCGAAGGTGCCGGACGGCAGGTCCGCACGCCCGTCGGGCTCCGGGCAGCCGCTCCGCCCCGTCACGACGACGTGCCCCCGCGCGCCCGCCTCGCAGCCGCAGGACTCGCGCAGCACCAGCGCCGAACGCCCGAGGCGGTGCTCCCCCGTCACCCGCTCGCCGGCGATCATCGCCAGCACGAGCTGGGCGGCGCGCTCACCGACCGCGTCGTGCAGCAGGTCCACGGTCGACAGCCGCGGGCGGATCCGCGCCCCGAGGTCGGAGTGGTCGATCCCGACCACGGCCTGCGCCTCCGGGAGCGGCAGGCCCTGGGCGCGCAGCCCGCGCATGAACCCGACGGCGTTCCGGTCGGTGGCGGCGAGGGTGGCCGTCGTCGGCAGCGTCCCGTCGCCCGCCTCCACCAGGCGCCGCGCGACGACCTGCGCCCCGGCCTCCTGGTTGTCGCGGGTGCGGTAGAGCCACTCGGCCCGGGGTTCGATGCCGTGCGCCAGGAGCGCGTCGCGGTACGCGTCGTACCGCTCGCGCGTGTCGGTCTGGTCCGCGGCGCCGAGGAAGCCGATGCGCCGGTGGCCGTGCGCGACGAGGTGGTCGACGACGGCCCGCGCCGCGCCGGAGTTGTCCGGACCGAGGCTCGGGGCCGAGACCCCCTCCACCGGGCCGACCCCGACGAGCACCAGGGGCGTGCCGGCGTCGTGGATGTCGCGCAGCGTGTCGTCCTCGAGCGCGCTCGTCACGACGATGAGTCCGTCGCACCGCGACCCGCCGACCAGCGTGCGCCGGCGCGGCACCGCCGGGAACTCGGCCCGGTCCAGGTCCGCCGGGTAGGTCTGCAGCGCCACCACCCGGTGACGCCCGGCGCGCAGCACCCGGGCCGCACCCGCCAGCGCCCGCCCGAAGTAGTACCCCCCGAGCACGGGGCTGACCACCCCGATCGTCCGCGGGCCGCCGACGGGGCCCCTTCCCTGAGCACCGACCGTCGTCATCCGTACCACCGTCCTCGCCGTCGAGTACCGCGCACGTTCCCGGGTGCATTCTGCACCGATTCCCGGCACAGTGTGGGAGCGTGACCACGCCAAGCCGCACCGGGCCCGTGCCCGCCGTCGGCGCCCGACGCATCACCATCACCGACGTCGCGCGCGCCGCGGGCGTCTCGATCGCCGTCGTCTCCTACGCCCTCAACGGGCGCCCGGGGGTGTCCGACCGCACCCGGCGCCACGTGCTGCGCACCGCCGCGGACCTGGGCTGGCGCCCGAGCGCCGCCGCGCGCTCGCTGCGCTCCGCGCCCCACAGCGTCTCCGTCCAGGCCGTCGGCCCGGCGGACGCCGCGCGGGCCACCGCCGTCGCCCTCGGCCTGCGGTCGGCGCTCCAGGTGGGCGACGGCGCGCCCGCCACCGACGTCGTCGTCGACGTGGCGCCCGACCGGGACGCCGCGGCCCGGGACCTCGAGCACGCGTGGACGGAGCGGCGCCACGCCGCGTTCGTCGTCGCGGGGCTCACGCGCGACGACCCGCGTGCCCGCGCCGCCCGTCACGGCGGCGTCCCCCTCGTGCCGCTCGCGCCGTCGCGCGCGGCGGGGCCGTGCGCCGCGGCGGGCGCGGTCTGGTTCGCCGGGGACGCCGACGAGCGCACCGCGCGCTACCTGCGCGAGCTCGGGCACGCCCGGGTCGCGCTCCTCGCGCGGGACGCCCACGAGGACCGGTCGGCCGCCCTGCTCGACGCGCTCGACGCCCTCGACGAGGCGCACGCGGGCCTCCGCTCGCGCGTCGCGGTCACGGTCGAGCGGGTCGAGTACCGCACCATCGAGGACGCCGCGGCCGGCGCCGCGCGGCTGCTCGCCACCGAGGACCGCCCCACGGCCGTCGTCGCCGACGGCGACGTCGCGCTGCTCGCCGTGCTCGAGACGGCCAGGCAGCGCGGCCTGAGCGTGCCGTGGGACCTGTCCGTGCTGGTGCTCGAGGACTCCGCGGTCTGTCGCCTGGTGCATCCCGCCGCGACTGCGGTCGCCCGCCCGTGGGAGGAGCTCGGTGCCGCGGCCGCCGCCGCCGTGCGGCCCCTGCTGGGTGGCGGGGAGCCGACGACCACCGACGACCACGACGGACGAGCCGGTACCACGGTCCCCGTCGCCCGGCTCGTCATCCGGGGCTCCACGGCGCCCGCCCCGGCCTAAACGTTTCGCGCCCTGTCCCGTGGCGCCGGCCGTTGCCAGGTTGGGGTCGTCGGCGCCGACGGCCCGACGCCCGGCGTCCCGGGGCGGTTGCGCCGCCACGACGGCCCGGGCACCTGACGATCCAGGAGGCTCCTGTGCGATCAGCTTGGGAACGGCGCAAGGGCGCGCCGCAACGGGGACGGCAACGGAGACTGCCACACGGCCGTGCCACCGCCACGACCGCCGCCGTCGCCGCGCTCGTGGCAGCGCCGCTGACGGCCGCCACCTCGGCGGGCGCGGCCGAACCCCGCGTCGACAACCCCTTCGCGGGCGCGGACCAGTACGTCAACGCGTACTGGTCCGACAACGTCACGGCCGCCGCGGAGCGTGCCGGCGGAGCCCTCGGCGACTCGATGCGCGCCATCGCGAACGAGCCGACGTCCGTCTGGATGGACCGGATCAGCGCCATCGAGGGCAACGCCGACGGCCCCGGCCTGCGGACGCACCTCGACGCGGCGCTCGCGCAGAAGCAGGGCGACACCCCGCTGGTCTTCAACGTCGTCATCTACGACCTGCCCGGGCGCGACTGCTACGCCCTGGCCTCGAACGGCGAGCTGCCCGCGACGGACGAGGGCATGGAGCGCTACGAGACCGAGTACATCGACGCCATCGTCGACGTCCTCGACGACCCGGCGTACGAGGACCTGCGGATCGTGGCGACCGTCGAGCCCGACTCGCTGCCGAACCTCGTCACCAACAGCAGCGAGCCGCTGTGCCAGCAGGCCGCGCCGTACTACCGCGAGGGCGTCGCCTACGCGCTCGACCGCCTGCACGACGTGGGCAACGTGTACAGCTACATCGACGCCGCGCACGCCGGCTGGCTCGGCTGGCCGAACAACGCGCAGCCCGCAGCCCAGCTCTTCGCCGACGTCGTGGGCAGCACCGAGGCGGGCTTCGACTCCGTGGCCGGATTCGTCACCAACACGGCGAACTCGACGCCCCTGGCGGAGCCGTTCCTCGAGGACGGGAACTTCGGCAGCGGCGGGTTCGTGCGCCAGGCGGAGTTCTACGAGTGGAACGCCGACTTCGACGAGACGGACTGGACCGCCCACCTGTACGACCTGCTCGTCGCCGAGGGCTTCCCCGCCTCGATCGGCATGCTCATCGACACCTCCCGCAACGGCTGGGGCGGCCCCGACCGGCCCGCCGCCGAGAGCACGTCGGGCGACCTCAACACCTACGTCGACGAGTCCCGGGTCGACCGCCGCAACCACCGCGGCGCCTGGTGCAACCCGTCCGGCGCGGGCATCGGCGAGCGGCCCCAGGCCACGCCCGCCGGCTACCCCGAGTCGCACCTCGACGCCTTCGTGTGGGTGAAGCCCCCGGGCGAGTCGGACGGGTCCTCGGAGGAGATCCCGAACGACGAGGGCAAGCACTTCGACCGGATGTGCGACCCGACGTTCAACTCGCCCAAGCTGGGCGGCCTCCTCACCGGCGCGCTCCCGGACGCGCCGCTGTCCGGCAAGTGGTTCGAGAGCCAGTTCCAGATGCTCGTGACCAACGCCTACCCGGCGATCGGCGACGGCGGCACCGACCCCGGCCCGGACCCGGACCCGGACCCCGACACCACCGCGCCGAGCGTGCCGCAGGGCGTGACCGCCACCGCGGACGGCACGAGCGTGCAGGTGACCTGGTCGGCGTCGACGGACGACACGCGGGTCACGAGCTACGGCGTGCTGGTCGACGGCGAGGCCGCGACGACCTCCACGTCGACGTCGGCCACGCTCACCGGCCTGGAGCCGGAGACGTCGTACGAGAT
>NZ_JBHTVC010000100.1:0-8460 GCF_042793275.1 Isoptericola sp. NPDC056578 | reverse complement strand
GTAGTCGACTACCTCGCCGGGCCTCGAACTACCTCGGCATCTTCGGAACTACCTCGCGGGTCAGCCCCAGACGAGTCCGCGCGCCGGGTCCTCGAGCACCTTCGCGACGTCGGCCAGGTAGCGGGCGGCGAGCTCGCCGTCGACCAGGCGGTGGTCGACGGACAGCGCGAGCTGCGTGACCCAGCGCGCCTTGATCTTGCCCTTGTGCACCCACGGCTGCCGGCGGATCGCGCCGAACGCGAGGATGCCCGCCTCGCCGGGGTTGAGGATCGGCGTGCCCGTGTCGGTGCCGAAGATGCCGACGTTGGTGATGGTGATCGACCCGTCCGCCATGTCCGCGGGCTGCGTGCGGCCCGCGCGCGCCGTGGACGTGAGGGTCGCGATCGCCTTCGCCAGGCCGAGCAGGTCGAGCGTGTGCGCGTCCTTGATGTTCGGCACGACGAGCCCGCGCGGCGTCGCGGCGGCGATCCCCAGGTTCACGTAGTGCTTGTAGACGATCTCCTGCGCGGCCTCGTCCCAGCTCGCGTTGATCTGCGGGTGCCGGTTGACCGCCAGCAGCATCGCCTTGGCGGCGACGAGCAGCGGCGTCACGCGCACGTCCGCGAAGTCCCGGTCCTCCTTGAGGCGGGCGACCAGCTTCATCGTCTTCGTGACGTCGATCGTCTGGAACACCGTGACGTGCGGGGCCGTGAACGCGCTGGCCACCATCGCCTCGGCCGTGCGCTTGCGCACCGACTTCACCGGCACGCGCGTCTGGCGGCCGTCCTGGCTGACCGTGCCCGACGCGAGCCACGGCTGGTCGTCGTCGGGGTACGTGGCGAGGGCCTTCGGCGCCGCACCCTCGGCGTGCGCGACGACGTCCTCCCGCGTGACGATCCCGCCCGGGCCCGTGGGGTGCACGGAGGCGAGGTCGACGCCGAGGTCCTTCGCCAGCTTGCGCACCGGCGGCTTGGCGAGCACGCGGGTGGTCGACGAACCGGGCGTCGCCGGCACGCTCGCCATCGGCTTCTCGATCGTCGGGGCGGCCGGGGCGGCCGGGGCGGGGGCCGGTGCGTCGACGTCGAGGCGAGCGCTCGAGGTCGAGGTCCCGGACATCGACGTCGGGCGCTTCGCCTCGACCTCGGCGGCCGGGGCCGCGGCGCGCCGCCGTCGTCGGCCACCGCCCGCGCCCTCCCCGGTGCCGTACCCGACCAGCACGGAGCCCGAGCCCTCGCCCGACGTCTCCTCGGCGGCCGCGGCGGGCGCGTCCGACGGCGCTCCGGCGGGGGCGTCGGTGGTGATCTCGATGATCGCGGTGCCGACGTCGACGGTGGTGCCCTCCTCGGCGAGGAGCGCCGTGACGGTACCGGCCCACGGCGACGGCAGCTCGACGAGCGACTTGGCGCTCTCGATCTCCACGATCACCTGGTTGACGGCGACGGTGTCGCCGACGGCGACGCGCCACTCGACGATCTCGGCCTCCGTGAGGCCCTCTCCCACGTCGGGCAGCGGGAAGCGCTGGGTCGTCATCGTTCTCCTCAGCTCGCTCTCGGTCGCTCTCAGTGGGCCAGCACGCGGTCGACGGCGTCGACGACGCGGTCGACGCTCGGCAGGTACTCGTGCTCGAGCTTCGCGACGGGGTACGGCGCGTGGAAGCCGCCCACGCGCAGGACGGGCGCCTCGAGGGAGTAGAAGCACTCCTCGCTGACGCGGGCCGCGACCTCGGCGCCGGAGCCGAGGAACGTCGGCGCCTCGTGGACGACGACGCAGCGGCCGGTCCGCTTCACGGACGCGACGACCGCGGTGACGTCGAGGGGCGAGATCGCGCGCAGGTCGACCACCTCGGCGCTGGTGCCCTCGGCCGCCAGCGTGTCGGCGGCCTTGAGCGCCGTCGCGACCGTCGGCCCGTAGGCGACGAGCGTGACGTCGGTGCCCTGCCGGGCGACGCGCGCCCGGTTGAGCACGTCGGCGCCGCCGGCCGCGGCCACCGTCGGGTAGGCGCCGGCCGTGACCTCGCCCTTGGACCAGTAGCGGCCCTTCGGCTCGAAGAACAGCACCGGGTCCGGCGACGCGACCGCGGCGCGGATCATGTCGTAGGCGTCCTGCGGCGTGGACGGCGAGACGACGCGCAGGCCCGGCGTGTGCGCGAACAGCGCCTCCGGGCTCTCCGAGTGGTGCTCCACCGCGCCGATGCCGCCGCCGTAGGGGATGCGGATGACGACGGGCACCTGGAGGCGCCCGCGCGACCGGTAGTGCATCTTCGCGAGCTGGGTCGTGATCTGGTCGTACGCCGGGAAGACGAACCCGTCGAACTGGATCTCGCACACCGGCCGGTAGCCGCGCAGCGCCATGCCGATCGCGGTGCCGACGATGCCGGACTCCGCGAGCGGGGTGTCGACCACGCGGTCCTCGCCGAAGTCCTTCTGCAGTCCGTCGGTGACGCGGAAGACGCCGCCGTTGCGCCCGACGTCCTCGCCCATGACGAGGACCTTCGGGTCCGACTCGAGCGCGGAGCGCAGGCCTTCCGTGATGGCCCGCGCGAACGTCAGGGTCTGCGGGGTTGCTGAGGTCATCGGGCCGCCCCCGTCGTCTCGTCCGTCTCGTTCTCGTACTGCTCGAACCACGCCCGCTCGGTCTGCACCTGGGCGTGCTCGGTGGCGTACACGTGCTCGAACATCGCGCTGGTGGGCGGGGCGCCCAGCTCGCGCACCTCGGTGCGCAGCCGCTCGCCCAGGGCGTCGGCCTCGCGCTCGATGCCGGCGGCCCAGCCGTCGTCCCAGCCGCCCTCGGCGCGCAGCAGCGCGGCGAGACGGTCGATCGGGTCGCGGCGGGCCCAGTGGTCCTCCTCGGCGCGGGCGCGGTAGCGGCTCGGGTCGTCGGAGGTGGTGTGGGCGCCCATGCGGTAGGTGTAGGCCTCGACGAACGTCGGGCCGCCGCCGGTGCGGGCGCGCTCGAGCGCCTCCGCCGTCACCGCGTAGCAGGCGAGGACGTCGTTGCCGTCCACCCGGACGCTGGGGATGCCGAAGCCCTCGCCGCGCTGGTACAGCGGGGCGCGCGACTGGCGCGACGTCGGCTCGGAGATGGCCCACTGGTTGTTCTGGAGGAAGAACACGACGGGCGCGTTGTTCACCGCCGCGAACACGAGCGCCTCGCTGACGTCGCCCTGGCTGGTGGCGCCGTCGCCGAAGTAGGTGACGACGGCGGCGTCGCGCGCGGCGTCGCCGGTGCCGACCGCGCCGTCGCGCTGCACGCCCATCGCGTAGCCGGTCGCGTGCAGCACGTGCGAGCCGATGACGAGGGTGTACAGGTGCACGTTGTGCTCGTTCGGGTCCCAGCCGCCGTGGTCCTCGCCGCGGTACAGCCGGAGGCGGTCGACCGGGTCGACGCCGCGCGTCTGGAGCACGCCGTGCTCGCGGTAGGAGGGGAACACGTAGTCCTGCGGCGACAGGGCGTACGCCGACCCGACCTGGGCGGCCTCCTGGCCACGGCCCTGCGCGTACAGCGCGAGCTCGCCCTGCCGCTGCAGGGCCGTGGCCTCGTCGTCGAACCGTCGCGTCAGCACCATGTCGCGGTACAGGGCGCGCAGGTCCTCGGAGGTGAGGTGGTCGACACGCGAGCGGTAGGTCGCGTTGTCGGGTTCGACGACACGCTCGCCGGTGGGCGAGACGAGCTGGACCAGGGGTTCGACGTCAGCGGGCGCGACGTCGGCGGGCCCGTCGACAGGCATCTTGTCGGGCTCGCCGGTGGTGGGCTGCGGCACGCGGTCTCCTTCGCTGACGGCCCCTGGGTGGGGCTGGGCTGCTCCGGCACGGAGGAGGTCCCGGCCCACCACGACGGTGACCACCGGAACCTACGCCTTCGTAGCCTACGCCAGCGTAGGTTGCCGTCCAGGGGGCAGACCCCCCGGCGGCGGTGCCAATGTCCCCCCGGTCATTTTGGAGGAATCCTCCAAGCACGAGGGCGGTCGACGCTGGCCACGCTGGTCAGCGCGGGTACCCCTGACCGGCCCGCAGCGCGTCCCGCTCGCGCAGCACGGGCCACCGCGAGAAGGCGAACACCAGGAACATCACCACGTTGAGGACCGGCACGATGCCGACCAGCACCCACCAGCCCGAGTAGCCGGCCTTCTGGATGATCCGGATGTACGCGATCAGGAAGATCACGGCGACCGCGAGGTAGACGATGATCGCGGCGGTGCCGAACAACCATCCGTAGTCGTCGGCGAGCTGGTCGTAGTCCACGGTGTCCATGGCGGGGAGTCTTCCGCCGCGGCGCGGCACCGCAACCGGAGCCGGGGCCGGGCGGCATGTCGGTGGCCGGCGGGATGCTCGGGGGACACCTCGACGAAGGGACCCGCCCATGAACGCGCAGTCGACGCCGACGCCCGTCAACCCGCCGCAGCTGCACCAGAACCCCGCGTTCGCGTGGGGCATGGTCCTGCCCGCCGGGCGCACGCTCTACGTCGGCGGGCAGAACGGCACGGACCCCGACGGCGCCCTCGTGGAGGGCGGCCTCGGCCCGCAGACGGAGCAGGCCCTGCGCAACGTGCTCGCCGTCCTCGAGGAGGCCGGCACGGACGCGGAGCACGTCGCGAAACTGACGATCTACCTCGACCCGTCGGTGGACCCGAACGACGGCTTCGCCGCCTCGCAGAAGGTCTGGCAGGCGCGCACCGCCGTCACCGTCCTCGCCGTCGCTCCCGCACGGCCGGGCGCACTCGTCGAGGTCGAGGCCGTCGCGACGATCCCCGAGGGCTGACGCGCCCGCAGACGGCGCCCTAGGCTGACGGCCGTGCGCAGACACCGCGGTCGCGGGATCCTCCGGGTGGTAGCCGTGCTGGCGCTGTTCCTTGCCTTCGCCGACGGCTTTCGTTGGGGGAACCGCTGGTACATCTCGACGATGTTCGAGGACTCCTCGCCCGAGTACGCCCTCGAGATCATCGCCAAGGCTCACGACGCGCTGGTGCACGGGCTGATCTGGCTCGTCGTCGCAGCCCTGGCCGCCGCCGTCGGGTGGCGGCTCCGGGTGGTGCGGCGGCCGGCGTGACCAGGTTCGACCGGATCGCGGGCGCACGCGTGATCCACGCCACCCCGCATGGCACGCTCGTGCGGTGACCGTCACCTCCGGCCGCGCCGACGCCGCCGACACCACCGCCCGCGGCCCCGCCGTCGACACCCTCGTCCACCTGCGCGCGGACGGCGTCAGCGTCCTGGTCGACGCCCGCGGCGGCGAGCTGCCCGCCGTCGTGCACTGGGGCGACGACCTCGGCCCGCTGACCGCCGACGACGCGGCCGCCGTCGTCGTCGCCGCGGCCGCCCCGCTCGTGAACAGCGGGCCGGACGAGCCGACGCGGCTCACCCTCGTGCCGGAGCCCCGCACGGGTTGGCTCGGCCGTCCGGGTCTCGTGGGCGAGCGCGACGGCGACGGGTGGTCGCCGCGCTTCACGACCACGGTCGCGACGCTCTGCGGCGGTCCGCTCGCCGACGGCCTCACGGAGGCCGGCGCCGGGGCCCTGCGCGTCGAGGCGACGGACCCGGTCGCGGAGCTCACGCTCGTCCTCGACGTCGAGCTCACCGTGGACGGCGTGCTGCGGGTCAGGGCCGCGCTCCGCAACGACGGCGGCCCGTACCGGCTGCACGAGCTCGCCGTCGTCCTGCCCGTGCCGCCGCGGGCGCGCGAGGTCCTCGACCTCACGGGCCGGTGGGGCAAGGAGCGGGTGCCGCAGCGGCACGACCTCACGGTGGGCACGCACCTGCGCGAGGGCCGCCGCGGCCGCACGGGCTTCGACGCCGCCACCCTGCTGACCGCGGGGGTCCCGGGCTTCGGCTTCGGCCACGGCGAGGTGTGGGGCGTGCACGTGGCCTGGTCGGGGAACCACCGGCACTGGGCCGAGCGCCTCCCCACGGGCGAGCAGGTGCTGGGCGGGAGCGAGCTGCTGCTGCCCGGCGAGGTGACGCTCGCCGCGGGCGAGGAGTACGAGACGCCGTGGGTGTACGGCGTGCACGGCCACGGCCTGGACGCGCAGGCCGCGCGCCTGCACCGGATGCTCCGCCGCCGCACGGCGCACCCGCACGGCCCGCGACCGGTGACCCTCAACGTGTGGGAGGCCGTCTACTTCGACCACGACCTGGCGCGTCTCACCGCGCTGGCAGACGCCGCGTCCGAGCTCGGTGTCGAGCGGTACGTGCTCGACGACGGCTGGTTCCGCGGCCGCCGGGACGACACCCGCGGCTTGGGCGACTGGGTGGTCGACGACGAGGTCTGGCCCGACGGCCTGGACCCGATCGCCGACCACGTGCACGGCCTCGGCATGCAGTTCGGGCTGTGGTTCGAGCCCGAGATGGTCAACCTCGACTCGGACCTGGCGCGGGCGCACCCCGAGTGGGTCATGGGTGCCGGCGGCCGGGTGCCGGTGCCGTCGCGGCACCAGCACGTGCTCGACCTGTCGAACCCCGACGCCGCCGCGTACGTGCTCGAGCGGATGAGCGCCGTCATCGGCGCCCACGGCGTGGACTACGTGAAGTGGGACCACAACCGCGACCTCGTCGACCCGGGCTCCGGGCTGGACGGGCGCCCCGTCGTGCACGCCCAGACGCTCGCCGCCTACGGGATCATGGCCGAGCTGCGGCGGCGGCACCCCGGGCTGGAGATCGAGTCGTGCTCGTCCGGCGGCGGACGGGTGGACCTCGGCGTCGCCGAGCACACCCAGCGCGTGTGGGTGTCGGACTGCACCGACCCGCTGGACCGCCAACAGATGCAGCCCTGGACGGCGCAGCTGCTGCCGCTGGAGTACCTGGGCGCGCACGTGGCCGCGGACGTCAGCCACCAGACCCACCGCGCGCACTCGCTCGCCTTCCGCGCGGCGACCGCCCTGTTCGGCCACTTCGGGATCGAGTGGGACCTCACGCGCTCGACGCCCGAGCAGCTCGCCGAACTGGCCGGCTGGGTCGAGCTGTACAAGGCCGAGCGCGGCCTGCTGCACACGGGCACGCTCGTGCGCCAGGACGCGCCCGACGCCGACTCCCCGCAGGTGTGGGGCGTCGTCGCGACCGACCGGTCCCGCGCCCTGTTCCAGGTCGCGACCCTGACCCGGCCCGCCACCGCGCCGCCCGGCCGGCTGACCCTGCGCGGCCTGGACCCCGAGCGCCGGTACCGCGTCACCCCTCTGCCGCTGAGCAGTGAGGCGTTCGGCGCCTGGAACGTGCCGCCGTGGTTCGCGCTGCCGTCCGCCGACGGCGCGCTCGCCTCCGACGGCATCACGCCGCTGCCGCGGCCGGCCCGGCCCGGCGACGTGCCCCGCGGCACGGTGCTCACCGGGCGCGCGCTCGCGGTCGCCGGCCTGCAGGCGCCGGAGGCCGCACCCGGCACGTCGCTCGTGCTGCGGGTGGAGGCCGTTCGCTGACGGCCCTCCCGGCTAAGGTCAGACCATGCCGACGCCGCCTGCCGCCCCTGCCACGACGATCCTCACCGCCGTCGGCGAGGAGTGGGCGGGCTCCGTGCTCGACCCCGCGGTGCGCGACCGGCTGGCCGCCCACGGCCCGGTCGTCGACCTCGGGGCCGCCGACGACGCCGCGCTCGCCGCCGCGCGCGTGCTCGTCACGGGGTGGGGCGCCGCGGAGCTGGACGCCGCGCTGCTCGACCGGCTGCCGCGCCTGGAGCTCGTGGCGCACGCGGCCGGCTCGGTGCGCGGCATGGTCACGCCGGAGGTGTGGGCACGCGGGGTCCGGGTCACGTCGGCGGCGCACGCCAACGCGCGCGCCGTCGCGGACTTCACCGTGTCGATGGTGCACCTGGCGGTGAAGAACGCGCTGCGGCTCGGCCTCACGGCCGCCCGGGAGCACGCGATGCCGGGGCGCGACGGGATCCGCGGCCTCGACGGCGCCACGGTCGGCCTGGTCGGGTTCGGGCTCATCGCGCGCCTCGTCGCCGAGGCCCTGCGCCCGCTCGACGTGCGCGTGCTGGTGCACGACCCGTACTACGACGCCGACGACGCGCGCCGGGCGGGCGTGGAACCGGTCGGCCTGCCCGAGCTGCTCGCGGCGAGCGACGTCGTCTCCGTGCACGCCCCGCTCACGGACGGCACGCGCGGCATGCTGGGCGCCGACGAGCTCGGCCTGCTCGCGCCGTCCGCCACCCTGGTCAACACCGCGCGCGGCGGGCTGGTCGACCACGACGCGCTGGCCCGCACGCTCGCGGACCGGCCGGACCTGTTCGCCGTCCTCGACGTCACCGAGCCCGAGCCGCTGCCGGCGGGGCACCCGCTGCTCGGCCTGGGCAACGTCTTCCTCACCCCGCACGTCGCCGGCTCGCTGGGCACCGAGGAGGCCCGGCTGGGCCACGCCGCCGCGGACGAGGTCGACCGGTGGGCCGCCGGCGAGCCGTTGCGGCACGAGGCACGGCCCGAGCAGCTGCCCTTCACCGCCTGAGCGCACCCGCAGCGCCCCCGCCCGGAGGCCGCCGAGCCCGACCCACGTCGGGCTC
>NZ_JBHTVC010000099.1:0-9171 GCF_042793275.1 Isoptericola sp. NPDC056578 | reverse complement strand
GCCCCGCCGCCGTCCCGGAGGTCTCGATGACCCAGCCCGACCCGTTCGCCCCGCCGTCCGGCGCCGCCCCGCGCGAGACGACCCCGGCGACGCCACCGGCGACCGCGCCCGCGGCCCCGCCGCAGCCGCGGTTCGGCGCGTACGCGCCGCCCGGGTACACGCCGCCGTCGGCGGGCGCGCCCGCGGTCCCGGCGGGCTGGGCCCCGCCGGTACCCGCGCCGGCCGCGCCGACGGGCCTCGCGACGGCCGCGGTGGCCCTCGCCGTGGCCTGGTGCGCGATCCAGGTGGTGCTCCTGGCCGCCTCGTTCCAGGCGGTCGCGCCCTACGAGGCGGCGCTCGCGGCGGGCGGGTCCCTCCTGGAGGTCTCGACGCCGTACGACGAGCTCGGCAACCTCCTCCTGCCGCTCCAGGTCGCGGCGTTCGTCGTCGCGTGCCTCTGGCTCCAGCAGTGCCGTCGCGCCGCGGTGGTGCTGTCCCCGACGGTCCGGCAGGTGCGCGGGCCGGTGTGGGTCTGGCTGGGCTGGGCGGTCCCCGTCGTCTCCCTCTGGTTCCCGTTCCAGGTGGTGCGCGACGTGCGCGCCGCCGTGGTGGGCGGGCGGACGCCGGGCCGCCTCGGCTGGTGGTGGGCGTGCTGGCTCGTCGGCCTGTGGGCGTCGAACCAGGCGGCCTTCTCGTCCCTCGGTCTCGCCTCGCGCGACCCGGAGACCATCCCCGTGTTCGAGGGCCTCGCCACCGTGGCCGTGGTGGCGGGCGGCCTGCTCTGGGTCGGCCTGGTGCGCGAGATCACAGGGGGCCTGCGGGCCCGGCTCGCCCCGGTCGCCTGACCGGCGGTCACGGGCCCTTACGCTGCCTGGCATGACCCCATCGCCGTCGACCTCACCCTCGTCGACCCCGACCTCGTCGACCGCGCAGCGACCCCCGCGCGCCGAGCTCCACCTGCACCTGGAGGGCACCCTCGAGCCGGAGCTGGCCTTCGCGCTCGCCGAGCGGAACGGGATCGCCCTGCCGTTCGAGGACCCGGCCGCGCTGCGCACCGCGTACGCCTTCACCGACCTGCAGTCGTTCCTGGACCTCTACCACGCGACGTCGCAGGTGCTCCGCACGGCGGAGGACTTCGCGGACCTCACGGTCGCGTACCTGCGCCGGGCCGCGGCGGGCGGGGTGCGGCACGCGGAGCTCATGGTGGACCTGCAGACTCACGTCGCGCGGGGCGTGCCCCTGGCGGAGGTCGTGGGCGGCGTGACGCAGGGCCTCGAGGCCGGCGAGGCCGAGCTGGGCGTCAGCGGCCTGCTGATCGCGGCCTTCCTGCGGCACCGGCCGGGGGCGGAGGCGGAGGAGCTGCTCGACGACCTCCTGGCCCTCGACGCGCCGGTCGCCGGCGTCGGGCTCGCGTCCACCGAGGTCGGGTTCTCGGCCGCCCCGTTCGCGCCCGCGTTCGCGAAGGCCGCCGCGCACGGGCTGCGGCGCACGGCGCACGCGGCCGAGGAGGGCCCGGCCTGGCACGTGACCGAGGTCCTGGACGTGCTCGGCGCGGAGCGCGTGGACCACGGCATCCGCGCGCTCGAGGACCCGGACGTCGTGGCGCGCCTGGTGCGCGACCAGGTCCCGCTCACCGTGTGCCCCGTCTCCAACGTGCGGCTGCGTGCCGTGCCGTCCCTCGCCGAGCACCCGCTTCCGGCGATGCTCGAGGCGGGCCTGAACGTCTCGCTGAACTCCGACGACCCGTCGTACTTCGGCGGTTACGTCGACGAGGTCGACGATGCCGTGACCGCGCAGTTCCGCCTGACCCGCGACCAGCGCGCCGACCTCGCGGCGGCGTCGTTCCGCGGGTCGTTCCTGCCGGCCGGGACGGTCGCGCGCCACGTGGCCGACGTCGAGGAGTGGCGCCGGGCGGGCTGAGCAGCGCGTCCGGACCCCATGCCTCAGCGCGCGAGCAGCGCGGGGCCGACGGCGCCCGCGGCGGCGTCGTAGCGTGCGGCGCGGGCGGGCTCGTCCCCGGGCAGCAGCCCGGCGAGCTCGAGCGACACGAGGCCGTGCACGAGCCCCCACAGCCCGACGGCGACGGGCTCGGCGTCGGTGGGCCCGACGCCGAGCACGCGCGCGGAGGCGGCGAGCAGCACACGGAAGGTGGGCTGCTCGGTGGCGGGCGGGGCGTCGGCGCCGGGACGCACGGCGCGGTCGAACATCGTCCGGTAGAAGTGCGGGTCGGCCAGCGCGCTGCGCCGGTACGCCACCCCGAGGGCGCGCAGGTCGGCGACGGGGTCGTCCGTGCGCGGGACGGCGGCCAGGTGCGTGGCGAACCGGCGGAAGCCCTCGGCGCTGACGGCGGCGAGCAGCTCCTCGCGCGAGCCGAACAGGGCGTAGACCGCCGACGCGCTGGTGCCGGCGGAGGCCGCGACCGACCGGACCGTCACGGCCTGCTCGCCCCCCGTGGAGAGGGCTTCGGAGGTGACCTCCAGCAGGCGGGTGCGCAGGGCGTCGTCGTGCAGGCGGGGGCGAGCCATGCGGCGAGCGTAGACCCCTTGACGCGCGTTTGCGAACGGTGTTCCATAACATTGTTCGTAAACGTTCCGACGCCGTCCCCGTCACCGGAGGTCCCCGTGCTCGAGCTCACCGACGCCGCCCGCAGCACCGCGGGGGTCGTCCTCCTGACCGTGGTCGGCATCGAGTCCGGCGGCTGGTTCCTCGTCAAGGTGGTCACCGGGAAGGCGCCCGCGACGCCGTTCCAGACGTCCTTCTTCCGGGCGGGTCACGCGCACGCCGGGGTCCTCGTCATCCTCGGGCTGCTCTGCGTCGTCCTGGCCGAGGCGACGGACCTCGTCGGCGTCTGGCGGTGGGTCGCCGCGACCGGCGTGCTGGTCGCCGCGATCCTCCTGCCCGCCGGCTTCTTCCTCTCCGCCGTGGGGGCGGGGCGCACGTCGCCGAACCGGGCCGTCCTGCTGCTCCCCGCCGGCGCGGTCGTCCTCGCCCTCGGCGTCGTGACGCTGGCCGTGGGGCTTCTCACAGCCGGCTGAGGGCCCGCCCGGCGGCGGCAACACGCGCCCGGGACCTGCGGCGTCGCGGCCCGTGGCGCGGGTACCGTGGGGGCATCATGGCGACCCGGACACCCGCCCGCAGAATCACCGGGACCCCGATCACCGGGACTGCGCGGGGGACTTCGCGAACGGGGCGGACCGCATCCGTGGCCGCCCCGACCCGGCGCGCGCCCGCCCGGTCGTCCTCCACCCGGTCGTCGGGCAAGGGGTCGGGCCGGAGCCCGGGCCGGGGCACCGGCACGCGCAAGCAGCCGGCACGACGACCGGTACGGTCGGGCCCGTCGGGCCAGTCGTGGCCCGTCCGGGCGGTGCGCGGCCTCTACCTGGGCGTCGCGCACGGGATCGGCGGCCTGACCCGCAGCATCACCAAGGGAGCAAGAGACCTGGAACCCGAGCACCGCCGAGACGGCGTCGCCTTCTTCCTCATCGCCCTCGCGCTGGTCGTGGCCGCGCGCGAGTGGTGGGGGATCTCCGGCACCTTCGGCACCGTCGTGCACGCCGTCGTCGCCGGCACCGTGGGGCTGGCCGGCGTGGCCGTCCCCGTGCTGCTCCTGTGGCTGGGGTTCCGCGTCATGCGGCACCCCGAGCGGGGGCAGGCGAACTCCCGCGTCGCGATCGGCCTGATCTTCGTCGTCGTGTCCGTGTGCGCGCTCGTCGCGATCGCGGAGGGCACCCCGGCCCCGTCCGACGGCTTCGAGGCGCTCCAGGACGCGGGCGGCATCATCGGCTACCTGGCCGCGACCCCGGTCGTGACCGGGCTGACCGAGTGGGTCGCCGTCCCGCTGTTCCTGCTCCTGGGCTTCTTCGGGCTCCTGGTGGTCACGGCCACCCCGGTGCACCGCATCCCCGAGCGGCTGCGGGGCCTGTACGACCGACTCACCGGCAACCACCGCCCCGACGAGGCCGTGGACGACGACGGGCTCGCGCTCGCCGAGGGCGTCTCCCGGCACGACGGCACCGACCCGGCGCCGCGCAAGAAGCGCTCCCGCAGGACGAAGGCGGAGCGTGCCGCGGAGGCGGCCGCCGCCGACGGACTGGACGGGTACGCCGGCGACGAGGCGTTCGAGAAGGCGGCCACGCTCGAGAAGGAGGCCGCCGGCAAGGGGGCGAAGGCCGGCCGAGGCAAGGCCACCCAGCGCGTCGGCGCCGCCGCGACCGCGCCCACCGAGGCCGTCGCCGCCGTGGCGCCCGACGAGCCCGCCCCCGCGCCCGCCGGCGACCTGCCGCCGATGGGCCGCGCCGAGCAGCCGATGCTCGACGGAGACACGGTCTACCTGCTGCCCAGCGAGGAGTCGCTCGGCAAGGGCGCGCCGCACAAGACCCGGTCCGCGGCGAACGACCGCGTGGTCGAGTCGCTGACCAAGGTCTTCGAGGACTTCGGCGTCGACGCGCAGGTGACGGGCTTCACCCGCGGGCCGACGGTCACGCGGTACGAGGTCGAGGTCGGTGCGAAGACCAAGGTCGAGCGCATCACGTCGCTGTCGAACAACATCGCGTACGCGGTGGCCAGCGCGGACGTGCGGATCCTGTCGCCCATCCCGGGCAAGTCCGCGATCGGCATCGAGATCCCGAACTCCGACCGCGAGACGGTCGTGCTGGGCGACGTGCTGCGCTCGTCGGCGGCCCGCCGCACCGAGCACCCGATGGTCATGGGCGTGGGCAAGGACGTGGAGGGCGGCTACGTCGTCGCGAACCTCGCGAAGATGCCGCACATCCTCGTCGCGGGCGCGACCGGCGCCGGTAAGTCCAGCTTCATCAACTCGCTGATCACGTCGATCCTCATGCGCGCGACGCCGGAGCAGGTGCGCCTGGTGCTCGTCGACCCCAAGCGCGTCGAGCTGACGATCTACGAGGGCATCCCGCACCTCATCACGCCCATCATCACCAGCCCCAAGAAGGCCGCCGAGGCCCTCGACTGGGTGGTCCGCGAGATGGACGCCCGCTACGACGACCTCGCGACCTTCGGCTACAAGCACGTGGACGACTTCAACACCGCCGTCCGGGCGGGCAAGGTGAAGCCGCTGCCGGGTTCGGAGCGCAAGATCGCCCCGTACCCGTACCTGCTGGTCGTCGTCGACGAGCTCGCCGACCTCATGATGGTCGCGCCGCGAGACGTCGAGGCCTCGATCCAGCGCATCACCCAGCTCGCGCGCGCCGCCGGCATCCACCTGGTGCTCGCCACGCAGCGGCCGTCGGTGGACGTCGTCACGGGCCTCATCAAGGCGAACGTGCCGTCGCGGCTCGCCTTCGCGACCTCGTCGCTGGCCGACTCGCGCGTCGTGCTCGACCAGCCGGGCGCCGAGAAGCTCATCGGCCAGGGTGACGCCCTCTTCCTTCCCATGGGCGCGGCCAAGCCCATGCGCGTGCAGGGCGCGTGGGTCACCGAGTCCGAGGTGCACAGCGTCGTCGAGCACGTGAAGGAGCAGCTCAAGCCCGTCTACCGCGAGGACGTCACCGCGCCGGCGGCGGCCAAGAAGCAGGTGGACGAGGACATCGGCGACGACCTCGACCTGCTGCTCCAGGCCACCGAGCTCGTGGTGACCACGCAGTTCGGCTCCACGTCGATGCTCCAGCGCAAGCTGCGGGTGGGGTTCGCCAAGGCGGGCCGCCTCATGGACCTGCTCGAGTCGCGCGAGATCGTCGGCCCGTCCGAGGGGTCGAAGGCGCGCGAGGTGCTGGTGACCCCGGACGACCTGCCGTCCGCGCTCGCCCTCATCCGCGGCGAGACGCCGCAGGCGTACGACCAGGACGCCGACGGCGGGTCCGCGGACGGCGGCGCGGCGGACCCGTACGCCGACGGCACCGGCGGGCACGCCCCGCCCGTGGCGAAGGACTACCACGACGACGCCGACACCGACCCGGAGAACGGCTGGCGCTGAGGGTCGGGGTCAGTCGTCGCGGGGGAGCACCTCGGGCGGCGGGCCCGTGGCGACGGGCGGTTCCTGTCGTTCCGGGGCGACGTCGCCCACCGCGTCCCGGACCCGGTCCTCGCGGGCCTCGAGCTCGCCGGCGGACAGGGTGGTCGTGCCGGGGTCGTCCAGGGCGTCGGGGAGCGCGACCACGTCGTGCCCGCCGCCGATGTCCACGGTGGTCCCCGTCCAGGTCACTCCCGTCACGCGCGCGGGGTCGTCCGGGGTGTCCTGGGTCAGGGTCGCCGTGAGCAGGACGCCGTTGCTGGTCCGTGCGTCGCAGCACGCGGCGCTCTGGTTCGACAGCAGGTTGCCGAGGCCGTAGGCGACCCACATCCCCTCGCCGTCGGGGCCCTTGCCCACGCGGTCGATCCGCTGGGGCACGTGCGCGTGGTGCCCGATGACGAGGTCGACCTCGCCGGACCGGGCGAGCCGCCGCACGACGTCCTCCTGCTGGTCGGTCAGCGTCTCGGTGTACTCGACCCCGGCGTGCAGGCTCACGACGACGACGTCGGCGCCCTCGTCGCGGGCCTGGCGGGCCTGCCGCACGAGGCGGTCGGCGTCGATGAGGTCGACCGCCCAGGGCGCGTCCGCGGGCATCGGGAGCCCGTTGAGCCCGTAGGCGGCGGCAAGGTGCGCGACCGTGATCTCCCGGCCCTCGCGGGTCAGCACGTACCGCTGGGGCTCGTCCTGCTGCGTCGCGCTGCGGGCCGTCCCCGCGAACCCCATCCCGGCGGCGGTCAGGCGCCGGATCGTGGCGGTCACGCCGTCGTAGCCCCGGTCGACGGAGTGGTTGGAGGCCGTCGAGCACCCGTCCCAGCCCTGCTCCTCGAGGTCGCGCACCAGCCCCGGGGGCGCACCGAAGAGCGGGTAGCCGCTGGGGTCGGTGCCCTTCGGCGCCACCGGGACCTCGAGGTGGCACAGCGCCAGGTCGGCGCCCTGCACCCAGGCGTCGAGGCCGTCCAGCAGGGGGGTGAAGTCGGCGTCCCGCGGCCCGCCGGCGGACCTGACGACCGGGTCGTGCGTGAGGAGGTCGCCCGCGGCCAGCAGGGTGAGCTCGACCGGCCGGGGGGTCGGGCTCGGGGTCGGCGACGGGCTCCGGACGGGGGACGCACCCGCCGACGGCGCGTCCGCGCCAGGGGTGGGCGCGGTCCCCGCGCCCCCGAGCCCCCCGGCGGCGAGCACCCCGCCGACGCCGAGGGCCGTACCGCACAGCGCGGCGAGGACGACGAGACGTCGTCGTGAGGGTCGTCCGTCGTCGGACGCGTGGCGCGGCACGCGAGGAGAGTACTGCCCGCGCGGCCTGCCGGCCCACGGGCGTCCGACGCCCGTCGCCCCGATAGGGTGGGTCGGTGGTCAACGAAGCGCCCTCGCCCTGGAACGTCGCCAACGCGGTGACCCTCGTGCGCATCGCGCTCGTCCCGGTGTTCGCCTGGACGCTGCTCATGGAGGGTGGCGACTCCGTCACCTGGCGCCTCGTGGCGACGGGCGTGTTCGTGGTCGCCGCCGTGAGCGACCGCGTCGACGGCTACCTGGCTCGGTCGCGCAACCTCGTGACCGACCTCGGCAAGATCCTCGACCCCATCGCGGACAAGGCGCTCGTGGGCGCGGCCCTGATCCTGCTCTGCTGGCCGCTGGGCGAGCTGCCCTGGTGGGTGCCGACCGTCATCCTCGCGCGCGAGCTGGCCGTCACGGTGCTGCGGATGGTGGTGCTGCGGTACGCCGTGATGCCGGCGTCGCGCGGCGGCAAGCTGAAGACGGTGCTGCAGGCGGTCGCGATCACGCTCTTCCTGCTGCCCCTGGCGGCCCTCCCCGGCGTCGTGCACGTCGTGGCGTGGATCGTGCTGTGGGCCGCGATCGCGGTGACCGTCGTGACCGGGGTCGACTACTTCGCGCAGGGGGCGCGCCTCCTCGCGGCCGGCCGGCGTGAGGCCGGGCCCAGGCCCGCCGCGTGACGCAGGGCGGCGAGGGACGGGTGCCGCCGACGGAGTCGGGGACGGGGCTGCTCGCGCGGGCGGTGCTCGACGGCGCGCGCGCCCGGGGCTGGACGCTGGCCGCGGCGGAGTCCCTCACCGGCGGGCTGGTCGTGGCGACCCTCGTCGACGTGCCGGGGGCGTCGACCGTCGTGCGCGGCGGCGTGGTCGCCTACGCGACCGACCTCAAGGCCGCGGTGCTCGGCGTCGACCCGGACCTCCTGGCGCGACGAGGGCCGGTGGACCCCGAGGTCGCCGGCCAGATGGCGTCCGGCGTGCGCCGGGCGCTGAGCGCCGACGTCGGCCTCGCGACCACCGGCGTCGCCGGGCCCGACCCGCAGGACGGGCACGCGCCGGGCGAGGCGTACGCCGCCGTGAGCACCCCGGCGGGCGACCGGGTGCTCCGCCTCGACCTCGCCGGCACCCGCGCCGAGGTGCGGTCCGGCGTGGTGCGGGCCGTGCTGACCCTGGCGCTCGAAGCCTGGGGCGACCCGGCGTCCGCGGCGACGCCCCGCCGCACGACAGGCCTGTGAAGGGTGCGTGACGAGCCTGTCGCGGGTCGTGACCGCGGGAACAAGCCCCCGGGTGCCCGCGTTGCGAAGGGTGTGATGACCGACAGGGCACGAAGCCGTCTCGATGCGCGCCACACCAGGCCGGGCATGCCGCGCGCGCGGTACGGTAGTGCCACCCCTGCAGCCAGGGGAACGACAGGACGGACGAGGAACCCGGTCACGACCGGTCCGGTGCCGGGACGATCGGACACGGAGAGGGGGCGCGAGATGGTCGTACTGCGACGTGAGATCGGCGACGTGCTGCGCGACGCGCGGCAGCGCCAGGGGCGCACCCTGCGTGAGGTGTCGTCCGCAGCGAGGGTCTCGCTCGGATACCTGAGCGAGGTGGAGCGCGGGCAGAAGGAGGCGTCGTCGGAGCTGCTGGCGTCGATCTGCGAGGCGCTCGACGTACCGATGTCCCTCGTGCTGCGTGAGGTCAGCGACCGGATCGCGGTGGCCGAGGGCCTGCACATCCCCGACACGATCCCGGCGGACGTCTACGCCGGGTTGCTCAGCCGTGCGGGCGAGCCGCGCGACGCCGAGTCGATGCGAGGAGACCTCGCACCGGTCGGCTGACCAGGACCCACAACTCGGACCCACAGCTTCAGATCCGCAGCTTCAGATCCACAGTTGCTCCAGATCCACAGCTGCTCCAGATCCACAGCTGCTCCAGATCCACAGATCCGGCCCCGCGGGCGTTGCC
>NZ_JBHTVC010000098.1:0-9767 GCF_042793275.1 Isoptericola sp. NPDC056578 | reverse complement strand
TCCCCGTCCTGCGTCGTCGGCCCGGCGACCACCGAGGTCCCCGCGATCTCCGCGGACGTCCCCGCGAGCGCGGCGAGCGCGCCCATCCCCGTCTGCTCCGGGTCGGCGTCCTGCGTCTGCTCCTCCTCGTCGGCCACCGTGGCGCCGCCCGACAGCAGCAGGATCGCGTCCGCCGGCGCGCTCGGCTCGGCCACCTGCTCCACGAGGCCCACCTGCTCCAGGAGGTGCTGCTGCTCGAGGGCGGCCTCGCTGAACGAGGACGGGCCCGCGCCCGCCGGAGCGGCGTCGGTGAGCGCCACGGTGAGGGACGCCGCGAGCAGCTCGGCCGGGCCGGAGTCCTCGTCGATCACTCCCTCGACCGCCTCGGCGGGCAGCTTCTCGCGCAGCCCGTCCGCGACCGTCTCCCGCATGGTCAGCTCGTCGGCCGACGTCCACGACGCGGCCAGCCGCTCCTGCGCGACGACCGTGCCGTCCGCCGCCTCCAGCTGGTCCAGCACGGCCTTCCGGCTCGCGTCGCTCACCTCGTCCACCTCGACGACGGCGACGTTCATCCCCGCGAGCGACCCGGCGACCAGCTGGTCGCCTGCGGTCTCGATGAAGCGCCGCTGGTCCTGCGCCGTGGTCTGCGCCTGCCCGAGCTCCTCGCGCAGCGTGTTGCGCTCGGTGCGCAGCGCGTCCACCTGCTCGGTGAGCTGGTCCCCGAGCGTGCCCTGGAGCGGGCCGGCACCCAGGATGATGCCCACCGCGAGGGCGAGGAAGACGGAGATCAGCGAGACGAGGTGATACCTGAAGTCGATCACGGTCGGCAGAGGTTCCTTGTCAGGTCGGGGCGGTCAGGTCGGGGCGGTCGGGTCAGGTCGGGCGGGATGCCAGGGGGGCGCGCAGCAGCGTCACCCGCCGAAGAGGCTACCCACCCAGGAGACGAGGTCGTCGATCCGGGCACCGATCAGCCCGAAGAGCGTCTGCCCCGCGGCGGTGGACCACAGCGCCGCGACGACGGCGGCCACGCCCGCCAGGGACAGCAGCGTGAGCTGCAGGTTCGAGATCCGGGTGCGGTACAGCCGGGACACACCCTTGGCGTCGACGAGCTTGCCGCCCACGCGCAGCCGGGTGAGGAAGGTGCTGGCCATGCCCGCCCGCCCCTTGTCGAGGAACTCGACCAGCGTCGCGTGCGTGCCGACCGCGACGATCAGCTCGGCCCCCTTGTCGTCGGCGAGGAGCATGGCGATGTCCTCGCTGGTCCCCGTCGCGGGGAACACCACGGGCTCGACGCCGAGCGCCTGCACGCGGTCCAGCCCGGGCGAGTTGCCGTCGCGGTACGCGTGCACCACGATCTCCGCCCCCGACGACAGCGCACGGTCGGACACCGAGTCCATGTCGCCGACGATCATGTCCGGCTTCCAGCCCGCGTCGATGATCGCGTCGGCACCGCCGTCGACACCGACCAGCACCGGCCGGTTCTCCGTGATGTAGGACCGCAGCATCGCCAGGTCCTCGCGATAGTGGTAGCCGCGCACGACGATCAGCACGTGCCGGCCGTCGAACTTCGTCCGCACGTCCGGCACGCCGACGCCGTCGAGCAGGAGGTCCCGCTCGCGACGCAGGTACGTCATCGTGTTCTCGGCGAAGTTCTCGATCTCCTCCGACAGCCCCTCGCGCGCCGCGACCATGTCGGCCGCGACGGTCTCCGGGGACTGGCGCACGCCCTCCGCCACGGTGGTGCCGTCGACGACCACGGTGCCGCCGTCGATCCGCACCGCGGCGCCCTCGGGCAGCGCCATCACGGCGGGGCCCAGGTCGTCGACCAGGGTGATGCCGGCGTCGACGAGGATGCCCGGCCCCGCGTTCGGGTACCGGCCCGACGTCGAGCGGGCGGCGTTGAGCACCGCCGCCGGGCTGACCGCCACCAGCGCGTCCGCCGCGACCCGGTCGATGTCCACGTGGTCGATGACGGCCACGTCACCGGCGTGCAGACGCTTCGTGAGGTCCTTGGTCCGCGATCCGACCCGGGCCGGCCCTGTCACGTCGGTGTTCTCGTCGCCGGCGTCGGGCGCACGCTCGGACTTGCGCAGGATCATTCTCATCGCCCCTATCGTCCCACGGTGGAGGACTCCAGGAGCTCGACCGCGTGCTGACGGGCGGTCGCGGACTCCTCCTGCCCGGAAAGCATCCGCGCCAGCTCGCGGACCCGGGCGTCGTCCGTGACCTCGCGCACGCCCGTCACCGTGATGCCGGCCCCCGGGTCGGCGCCGTCGTCCGCCGCGGCCCCGCCGCCCTCGGGGGTGGACTTCGTCACCACCAGGTGCGAGTCCGCGAACGCGGCCACCTGGGCGAGGTGCGTCACGACGACGACCTGCGTGCTGCGCGCGAGCACCGCCAGGCGCCGCCCCACCTCGACCGCCGCGCGACCGCCGACGCCGGCGTCGACCTCGTCGAAGACGAACGTCGGCAGGGGCGTCGTGGCCCGCCCCGATCCCGCGCCCGCCTCCACGCGCGCGGTGGCGAGCGCCACCTCGACGGCCAGCATCACCCGGGACAGCTCGCCGCCGGACGCGCCCTTGCCCAGCGGGCGGGCGGGGGCACCGGGGTGCGGCTCGAGCAGGAACGCGACCTGGTCGGCGCCCCAGGGCCCGGGCTCGTCGGCGGGCGCGACGTCGACGACGAGCCGCGCACCCTTCATGGCCAGCCCGGACAGCTCCTGCGTCACCGCGTCCGAGAGCGCCTCCGCGGCCTTGCGGCGGCCCGTCGTCAGCCGCTCCGCCGCGCCGGCGAGCTCGGCGTCCAGCTCGGCCGTGCGCTCGCGCATCCCGGCGAGCCGCTCGCCGCCGTCGTCGAGGTCGAGCAGGCGCAGCCCGGCGTCGCTCGCCCACCGCAGCACGTCGTCGATGGTCTCGCCGTAGCTCCGGGTGAGCGTCGTGAGCGCCGCGAGCCGCGCGTGCGCGGTCTCGAGGCCCGCCGGGTCCGCCTGCAGGTCGTTCACGTACGACGACAGCTCGGTCGCGACGTCGGCGAGGAGGTACCCCGCCTCGGCGATCCGGGTCGCGTGGCCACCGAGCGTCGGGTCGTCCGGGGCCGCGGCCTCCAGCGCCCGCCGCGCCCGCTCGACCGCCTCCACCGCGCTGCCGGCCGTCTCCACGTCGTCGCCGGCGACGGCGTCGTGCGCCTCCTGGGCCGCGACGCGCAGCTGCTCCGCGTTGCCCAGCCGCCCCACGAGAGCGGTCAGCTCGGCGTCCTCCCCCGGCTGCGGGTCCACGCGCTCCACCTCGGCCAGGCCGAGCCGCAGCAGCTCCGCCTCCCGGGCGCGCTCCGCGGCCCGCGCGGTGAGGTCGTCGATCTCCGCCAGGAGCCCGGCACGCTCGGACCACGCCGCCCGGTAGGTGTCGAGGTCGTCCTGGTGGTCGGGGCCGGCGAAGGTGTCCAGCGCCTCGCGCTGCTTGGCCGCCGTGCGCAGCCGCAGCTGGTCGGCCTGGCCGTGCACGGTCACGAGCTCGTCCGCGATCTCGGCGAGCACGGCCTGCGGCACGCCACGCCCGCCGAGGTGGGCGCGGGAGCGGCCTGCCGCCGCGACCGTGCGGAGCACCACGACGGTCCCGTCGTCGTCGACCTCGCCGCCCGCCTCGTCGACCCGCGCGGCGACGCCCGGGTGCGCGGCGACGCGGAGCCGGCCCTCGACGACGGCGCCGTCCGCGCCGGGTCGGACGGCGGCGGGGTCGGCCTTGCCGCCCATGAGCAGGCCCAGCCCGGTGAGCACCATCGTCTTGCCCGCGCCCGTCTCGCCCGTGATGACGGTCAGCCCGTCGGCCAGGGGCACCCGGGCGGCGCGGATCACGCCCAGGTTCTCGATCGCGATCTCCTCGAGCACCTCACGCCTCCTTGTCGTGCTCGTCGAGCTTCTCGTCGTCGCCCGGCCCGGGCGCCGGCGCCCGATGGTCCGGGCGCTGGGCCGCCAGCTCGCGCCATCCGACGACCGGCAGCGAGAACTTGGACACCAGCCGGTCGGTGAACGGCGCGGGCGAGAGCCGCGCGAACCGCAGCGGCAGCGCGCCCCGCCGCACCTCCACCCACGACCCGACCGGCAGGTCGATGCGCCGCCGGCCGTCGCAGGTCAGCACCGCCGGGACCGGGCTGCGCTCGAGCACCTTGACCGTGTACGTCGAGCGGGGGCCGATCACCAGGGGGCGCGCGAACAGCGCGTGCGCCGACAGCGGGACCAGCAGCACGCCGTCCACCTCGGGCCACATCACCGGCCCGCCTGCCGAGAACGCGTGCGCCGTCGAGCCGGTCGCCGTGGACATCACCACGCCGTCGCAGCCGAACGACGAGAGCGGGCGACCGTCGACGGCGATGCCGACCTCGACCATGCGCTCGCGCCGCGCCTTCTCCACGGTCGCCTCGTTGAGCGCCCACCCGGTCCGGGGGGTCTCCTCCCCCGGCAGGTGCACGGCGACGTCGACGACGGCGCGCTCCTCGACCTCGTAGTCGCGGGCGGCCAGCCGCCGCACCGCGTGGCGCAGGTCGTCGCGCTCGCTCTCGGCGAGGAAGCCGACGTGCCCCAGGTTGACCCCCAGGAGCGGGACCCCGGTGCCGTGCGTCAGCTCGGCGGCACGCAGGATGGTGCCGTCGCCGCCGAGCACCATGACGGCCTCGGAGTCCGTGACGCCCTCCCGGGCGCGCGCCGCGGCCATGTGGTCGCCGAACGACTCGGCGAGGTCGTCGTCGTGCAGGGCGACCTCGAAGCCCGCCTCGGTGAGCTCGCGCACGGCCTCGGACAGCGCCGCCACGGCCTCCGGGCGGCCCCCGTGGGTGACGATGAGGACTCGGCGGCTCACTGTGCTCCTCCGATGGGCAGGACGGGCGGGACGGACGACGGCGCGGCGGGGGCGCCCGGCTGCCAGGCGACGGCGGCCGCCACGGCGTGCTCGGCCGTGTCGGCGGCCGCCGCCGCGGCCTGGCCGTCGGGGCGGAACCAGCAGAAGTACTCGCGGTTGCCGCTGGGCCCCGGCAGCGGGCTCGGCACCACCGCGCACGCGCGCAGGCCGTGACCCGCCGCGGCCCGCACGACGGCGAGCACCGCCTCGGCGTGCAGGGCCGGGTCGCGGACGACGCCACCGCTGCCGAGCCGCTCGCGGCCGACCTCGAACTGCGGCTTGACCAGCAGCAGGGCGTGCCCCTCCGGGGAGAGCACGGCGGCGAGCGGGCCCAGCACGAGCGTGAGGGAGATGAAGGACAGGTCGCCCACCACGACGTCGGGGGCGCGCTCCAGGTCGGACGGCGTGAGGTCGCGCAGGTTGAACCCCTCGACGACCGTGACCCGAGGGTCGGCCCGCAGCGACGGCACGAGCTGGTCGTGCCCGACGTCGAGGGCCACCACGTGCCGCGCGCCCCGGCGCAGCAGCACGTCCGTGAAACCGCCGGTCGACGCGCCGACGTCCAGGCACCATCCGCCGTCGACCGCCCGGAGCAGCTCCTGCCCGGCGGGGTCGTCCGCGAGCGCGTCGAGCGCCCCGGCCAGCTTGCCGCCGGCGCGCGACGCGTACGCCTGGTCCTCGGGGTCCGGGAGCACCGTGACGGACGCGCCGTCGGGCACGGGCGCGGAGGGTTTCGTGACCACGCGGTCGCCCAGCCGTACCCGGCCCGCGTCGATCAGCTCGACCGCCTGCCGGCGCGATCGGGCCAGGCCGCGGCGGACGAGCTCCGCGTCCATCCGGACGTCCGTGCGTGCCACCGCCGTCAACGCCGTGGCCCTGCCGCCGGGCCGTCGTCCTGCCCGGCGTCCGGTGCGCCGTCGAGCCGTGCGCGCAGCGCGTCGTGCACCGCGGCGAACCGCTCCACGTGCTCGGCGACGGGGAGGTCGTCCAGGCCCTCGAGCTCGTCGACACCGGTCCGCGGGCCGGTATCAGCGCCGGGGGCGCGGGGAGGCCGAGGTGTCGGCCGGGCCGCGGCGGGACCTTCGGCAGCGGGTGCGGTGGCGCGGTCGGCCGTCGGGTCGGCGGGCACGGCTCCGGTCGTCGGCTGGTCCTGCGTCATGGTCCCTCCCTGCCGCTCGCGGTCGTGGTCTCGTCGCCGGCACCCGGGCGGGTGCGCGCGGACCGCCGGTCCGAGGGGCGGCTGGTCGCGCGGGCTGTGCCGCCGTCCGAGGTCCGGGTCCACGCTACCTGCTGGCGCGGGCGTCGAGCGCACGACGCACAGCCCGCGACCAGGTCCGTCGCGACCGTTCCCGAGATGTCCTCCGCCGCCGTGCCCACCGGGCGGCGGCACGACGGCGGGGCGTGCCCCGGTCCCCGCGACCGCGCGGTCAGGCGCGCAGCTCCGGAACGGTCGACGCCGCCGCCGGGGCGCCTCGGTCCGCGGCGTCCCACGCGGCAGCGCAGGCCGCGCGGACGACGTCGATCCCCTGCGGGCCCCGACGATCGAGCTCCAACGCCCCGTCCACCACCCGTGCCGCGCGGCCCTCGCACGTCCACCAGCCGTCGGTGGATCGCCCCGGGAGGGGGTGCGGCTCGAGCAGGGCGCGCAGGTCGGCGCCGACGAAGTCCGGGCGCAGGCCGGGCTCCGCGAGCACGGCGTCGCGCGCCGTGGACACACCCGTCAGCACGTGCAGGCCGGGAATGCCGCCGGCGCGGGCACCCGCGAGGTCGGTGTCGAGGCGGTCCCCGATCACCAGCGGGCGTTCCGCGCCCGCCCGGTCGACCGCCAGGCGGTACATCGTGGGTGACGGCTTGCCCGCGCTGTCCGGCTCGACCCCGGTGGCGGCCACGACCGCCCCGACGAGCGCCCCGTTGCCGGGAGCGAAGCCCCGCGCCGTCGGGAGCGACAGGTCGAGGTTGCTCGCCACGTGCCAGGCACCGCCGGCGACCGCATAGGCCGCCTCGGCGAGGTCGCTCCAGGTCAGGCCCGTCGCGTAGCCCTGGGCGACGGCGTCGGGGGCGTCGTCGGCGGAGTCGACGACCGTCAGGCCCGCTCCGGCGACCGCCGTCCTCAGGCCCGCCCCGCCGACGACGAGCACGCGGGCGCCGGGCTCCAGTCGCGTGCGCAGCAGCGCCGCGCACGCCTGGGCCGCCGTCATGACCTCGTCCGCGTCGGTCGGGATGTCCAGCCCGGTGAGCTGGCCTGCCACCTCCTCGGGCTCGCGTGACGCGTTGTTCGTCACGAAGACCAGCCGGAGCCCTGCGGCCCGTGCCGACGTCAGGCTCTCGGCCGCGTGCGGGATGGGCAGGTGACCCTTGTAGGCGACACCGTCGAGGTCGACCAGGGCCAGGTCGTGCGCCGCTGCAAGGGGGCCCGTGCTGCCCGACAGGGACGCCGTCATGCCTGGCCCGCGTCCGTCCCGGGCTCCTTCGCCTGCTCCGTCCGGTCGGTGTCGGACCCGGCGACGTCGGACCCCGCAGCGTCCTCGGCCTCAGCCCTCTCGCCGTCGTCGTCCACGCCGACGGCAACCGCGTCGTCCGCGTCGCCGGGGTCCGCGGCCGCGTCGTCCGCGTCGCCGGGGTCCGCGGCCGCGTCGTCCGCGTCGCCGGGGTCCGCGGCCGCGTCGTCCGCGTCATCCGCGTCATCCGCGTCGTCCGCGTCGTCCGCGTCGACGGCATCCTCGTCGTACGTGTCGTAGACGACGACGTCGTCGGACTGCTCCGGCACGCCGGAGGCGCGCGCGAGCTCGGCCGGGTCGACCCCCGCCAAGAGCCGTGCCGCCTCCTCCTCGCGGCCGGCCGCTTCCAGAGCCGCCGCGCGGGCCTGGAGCACCCGGAGCCCGAGGTCGCCGCGCCGCTCGGCAGCGGGGATCCGGTCGAGCACGGCGAGCGCGGCGTCGTGCTCCCCGAGGTCGCTGCGTGCTCCGCTCGCGACGATGGCGAGCTCGGTGCGCCCCTCGGCGTCGAGCGTGCGCGCCTCCTCGCTCGAGGCGAGGGCGAGCGCGCGCTCGGGGCGCCCGAGGCCACGCTCCGCGTCCGCCATCAGCGGCAGGTGCTCGGAGGAGCCGTTGAGACGTCGCACCGTGCGAAGCTCCCGCAGCGCCTCGGCGAAGCGCCCGGTCCGGTACGCCGCGATGCCCGCAGCCTCCCGGACGACGTCCACCCGGCCGCCGCGACGCACCGCTGCCTGTGTGTGCTCGTACGCGCGCTCGGGGTCGACCTCGAGGAGCCGCCCCGCCATCACGAGGTGCAGGCCGATGCGCTCGGCGTTCTCCTTGGTCAGCCCGCGCAGGCGGCCGCGGACGTCGCGGCTGAGCTGACCCATCGACGCGTCGTCGGCGATCTCCGGCTCCACGACGCGGGGGCGCCGCTCCGCACCCGCCGCGGGCCGTGCGGGTCGTCCCGGACCCGCCGCGCGCCCCTGGCCGTCCGAGCGGCCGCGCCCTCCACCGTCCGGTCGTCCGCCGGAGCGGTAGTCCGGACGTCCGCTGCCGTCCCGGTCCCCGCGCGCGGGGCGACGGTCGTCGTCACGGTCGCGACGCGGGCCGCGAGGGCGGTCGTCGCGGGTGTCGCGGGTGCGGCCGTACCCCGAGTCCGAACGGCGTCCGGTGCGCTCGCCCGAGCCACGCGCGTCGCGAGCCTCGCGCTCATCGGGCCGACGCCCCTGGCGCGCCCGGTCCTCACCGGCACCGCGAGCGTCGTGCCCGCCCGGCCGACGCGCCGTCCGGGGACGCTCCTCGCGGGCGGTGTCCCGGTCCCGAGAGTCTCGCCTGTCCGTACGGTTCGCGGACCCGCCGCGGTCCTCCCGTCGGCCGTAGCCGTCGCGGCTCTGGTCGCGGCCCCGGCCGGGGCGGTCGTCGCGCCACTCCCGCGCACCGCCGTCACGGCGGTCGCGCGAGCCCCGGGCGTCGCCCGACCCACGGCCGTCCTCCGGCCGCCGGCCGGTGCGCTCCCGGTCGCCGCGCGGCGGGCCGTCGGCACGCCCCCGGCGCTCCGCACCACCCGCGCGGTTCTCCCGGTACTCGCGTCCACGACCGCCGGGCGCCCCCTGCCCGTCGCGGGAGGAGCCACCACCCGCCGGTCGTGCCCCGCCCTGGCGCGCGCCCGGACCACCCGCGCGCTGCGGGCGATCGCCACGGCCCGACGCCCCCGACGACGAGGACGAGCCGCGACCACCGTCACGAGCTCGATCGCGTGAGCCGTCACGGGACGACGATGCGCGACCCCCCGCACCGCCCCTGTTTCCGTCCCGCTCTGAATCGCTCACGATCTTCCTTTCCGACGCCGACACGACCGGTATTCTCCCACGCCACGCTGCTCGAAGAGCGAGTGCACGGCCCTCACCAGATGTGACGGCAGGCACGGACACGGCACCCCCTCGGGCACCGGCTCAGGCGCGATCGTGTGCCCGTCGATCCCCGCGTACCGCGCGGTCTTCCCCGCGATCCATGCCACCACGCCACACCCTCACCCGCCACGGACCCGACCAGCAGACCGCGCCCCGGTTGCCGCCGCGCGCGCCATGCAGGCGGTCAGCGAGACGCGGAAGCAACGGAGCCGGGTCGGTGGTCTTCGAGGTGCCGACGTCGACCGCGCCCGACCTTCGGGGCAGGCCGCCGGCCCACGCCAGGGCCGACACGGGAACACCGTCGGCGCGGGAGCGGGCATCGCCCGGTCCGTCGAGGAGCGGTAGGCACGCCGCGAGGCGGACCGTCAGAACCTCGTGGCCGTCAGGGTGTGGGAGATCCTCGGGCTGCCAGGTGGGTGTTCGGGGGTATGCGAAAGGCCCACCCCGGTGTGGGGTGGGCCTTTCGTGAATGGGTGTCCGGCGGCGTCCTACTCTCCCACCCCCTCGCGAGG
>NZ_JBHTVC010000097.1:0-9892 GCF_042793275.1 Isoptericola sp. NPDC056578 | reverse complement strand
GCATCTGATGCGGCCCGCCCTTCGGACTACCTCGGCGAGATCAGTACTCCCTCGGCAGGGTCAGCGGTCGAAGGCCTGGGCGACCAGGACCTCCTGCTGCTCCTTGTGCCGCTTGGCCGTGCCGGCGGCGGTCGACGCCGACGCGGGGCGGGACGCGACGCGTACGCGCGGCATGTCGTCCGGCAGCGCCAGGTGCAGGAAGGACCAGGCGCCCTGGTTCTCCGGCTCGTCCTGGACCCACACGACGTCGGCGTTCGGGTACTGCGCCAGCTGCGCGCGGAGCTGCTCCTCCGGGAACGGGTAGAGCTGCTCCAGGCGGACGATGGCGGTCCGGGTGTCCTGGCGCTTGGTGCGCTCGGCGAGCAGGTCGTAGTACACGCGGCCGGTGCACAGCAGCACGCGGTCGACCTGCGCCGCGTCCACCGTCGGGTCCGGCAGCACCGGCTCGAAGGTGCCGGTGGTGAAGTCCTCGACGCTGGAGGCCGCCGCCTTGAGGCGCAGCAGCTGCTTCGGCGTGAACACCACCAGCGGGCGGCGCGGGCGGGCGTACGCCTGCTGGCGCAGCAGGTGGAAGTACGACGCCGGGGTGGACGGCTGCGCCACCGTCATGTTGTTCTCGGCCGCGAGCTGCAGGAAGCGCTCGATGCGGGCGGACGAGTGGTCCGGCCCCTGGCCCTCGTAGCCGTGCGGCAGCAGCATGACCAGCGACGAGTGCTGGCCCCACTTCTGCTCGGCGGACGAGATGAACTCGTCGATGACCGTCTGCGCGCCGTTGACGAAGTCGCCGAACTGCGCCTCCCAGAGCACGAGGGCGTCCGGGCGCTCGACCGAGTAGCCGTACTCGAACCCGAGGGCCGCGTACTCGCTGAGCGAGGAGTCGTACACCCAGAACTTCGCCTGGTCGCCCGACAGGTACAGCAGCGGGGTCCACTCGGCGCCCGTGTTGCGGTCGTGCAGCACGGCGTGGCGCTGGACGAAGGTGCCGCGGCGGGAGTCCTGCCCGGCGAGGCGCACCGGGGTGCCCTCCATGAGCAGCGACCCGAACGCGGCGAGCTCGCCGAAGCCCCAGTCGATGCCGCCCTCCTTCGCCATGAGCTGCCGCTTCTGCAGCATCTGGGCGAGCTTCGGGTGCACCGTGAAGCCCTCGGGCGCGGACACCTGGACGGCGCCCACGCGCTCGAGCACGGCGTGCGGGACGGCCGTCTGCCAGCCGACCATGTCGCCGGCGCCCTCGCGCTGCGCCTCCGGGCGCTCGAGGCCGAGGATCTCGTCCTCGCCGTCCGGCGTGCTGGCCTTGCCGGCCGACTTGGTCTCGGTGAAGACCCGCTCGAGCTGCGCCTGGTAGTCCTGCAGCGCCTGCTCGGCCTCCTCGACCGTGATGTCGCCGCGCGCCACGAGGTTCTTCGTGTACAGCTTGCGCACCGACTGCTTGGCCTCGATGAGGTTGTACATCAGCGGCTGCGTCATCGACGGGTCGTCGCCCTCGTTGTGGCCGCGGCGGCGGTAGCAGACCATGTCGATGATGACGTCGCGGTCGAACTGCTCGCGGTAGGCGAAGGCCAGCTCGGCTACGCGCACGCAGGCCTCGGGGTCGTCGCCGTTCACGTGGAAGACGGGGATCTGGTAGCCCTTGGCGACGTCGGTCGCGTACGTCGTGGAGCGCGACGACGACGGGCCGGTGGTGAAGCCCACCTGGTTGTTGATGATCACGTGGATCGTGCCGCCGGTGCGGTACCCGCGCAGCTGCGCGAGGTTGAGCACCTCGGGCACGACGCCCTGGCCCGCGAAGGCCGCGTCGCCGTGCAGCAGGATCGGCAGCACGGAGAAGCCGTCGCCGCCCAGGTCGATGCGGTCCTGCTTGGCGCGCACGATGCCCTCGAGCACCGGGTCGACCGCCTCGAGGTGGGACGGGTTCGCGGCCAGGTAGACCTTGGTCGTCGCGCCGGACTCGGCGGTGAACACGCCCTCGGTGCCGAGGTGGTACTTCACGTCGCCGGAGCCCTGCACGCTCTTCGGGTCGAGCTGGCCCTCGAACTCCTTGAAGATCTGGCCGTAGCTCTTGCCCGCGATGTTCGCCAGCACGTTGAGGCGGCCGCGGTGCGCCATGCCGATGCCGACCTCGTCGAGCCCGCCCTCGGCGGCGCGCGACAGGATCGCGTCGAGCAGCGGGATGACCGACTCGCCGCCCTCGAGCGAGAACCGCTTCTGGCCGACGTACTTGGTCTGCAGGAACGTCTCGAACGCCTCGGCGGAGTTCAGCTTGCGCAGGATGCGCAGCTGGTCCTCGCGCGGGGTGCGGGCGTAGCCCGACTCGAGCCGCTCCTGGAGCCACTTGCGCTGGGCCGGGTCGGCGATGTGCATGTACTCGACGCCGATCGTGCGGCAGTACGAGTCGCGCAGCAGGCCGAGGATGTCGCGCAGGGTGTCCTTGGTCTTGCCGCCGAAGCCGCCCGTCGGGAACGCGCGGTCCAGGTCCCACAGCGTCATGCCGTGGTTCTGGATGTCCAGGTCGGGGTGCTTGCGCTGGCGGTAGGCGAGGGGGTCGGTCTCCGCCATGAGGTGGCCGCGCGAGCGGTAGGAGTGGATGAGCTCCGCGATCCGGGCCGGCTTGGCGGCCTCGACGTCGGTGTCCACGGTGTTGTCGCGCACCCAGCGCACGGGCTCGTACGGCACGCGCAGGGCCGCGAACACGCGGTCGTAGAAGCCGTCCAGGCCGAGCAGCTTGCTCGCGAGCACCTTGAGGAACTCGCCGGACTGCGCGCCCTGGATGATGCGGTGGTCGTAGGTCGACGTGATCGTCATGACCTTCGAGATGCCCATGCGGGCGAGCTGCTCCTCGGACGCGCCCGCGAACTCCGCGGGGTAGTCCATGGCACCGACGCCGATGATCGTGCCCTGCCCGGACATGAGGCGCGGCACGGAGTGCACGGTGCCGATGCCGCCCGGGTTGGTCAGCGAGATCGTGGTGCCGGCGAAGTCGTCCATGCCGAGCTTGCCGCCGCGCGCCTTGCGCACGAGGTCCTCGTACGCGGCCCAGAAGCCGGCGAAGTCGAGCTCCTCGGCCTTCTTGACGCTGGGCACCAGCAGCTGGCGCGAACCGTCGGGCTTGGCGAGGTCGATCGCGAGGCCGAAGCCGACGTGGGCGGGCTGCACGACGTGCGGCTTGCCGTCGATGCTCTCGTAGTGCGCGTTCATCACCGGCATGTCGGACAGCGCCTCGACGAGCGCGAACCCGATGAGGTGGGTGAACGAGATCTTGCCGCCGCGACCGCGCGCGAGGTGGTTGTTGATGACGATGCGGTTGTCCACCATGAGCTTGGCGGGCACGGCGCGCACCGACGTCGCGGTCGGGACCTCGATCGAGGCCTCCATGTTGGTGACGACGCGGGCGGCGGGGCCGCGCAGCTTCTGCACGTCGTCGGTGGCCTCGTCCTCGGTGGCCTTCGGTGCGGACTTCGCGACCTCCGCATAGGGCGCGGTCGAGGGCTGGGCCTCGGCGACCGGGCGGACGGCGCTCACCTCGGGGTCCGCCGGCAGCGGGGCCGGCTTCGCGGCCTTGCGCTCGGCCTTCGCCGTCTCGGCGGCGGCGGTGCCCGACCGGCCGGCCGGGGCCGCGGGGGCCGGGGCCTGTGCCGGGGCGGCCTGCTGCGCCGGAGCCGCGGGCTGTGCCGGGGCCTGGGGCTGCGCCGGAGCCGCGGGCTGCGCCGGGGCCGCGTCCGCGGTGGCGCCGTTGGTCTCACCCGGCTCGTAGTCGGCGAAGAAGTCCCACCACGCGGGGTCCACCGCGTTCTTGTCCTTCAGGTACTGCTCGTAGAGCTCGTCGACGAGCCATTCGTTGGCTCCGAACGCGCTCGCCACGCTGATCGACTCTGACCCGTCCTTCGGGGACACCACGCGCGGATCGCCCACTTTCACACAGTTGCAACTCGTTCGACCGGAAATGCGCCCGACAGCGCCGGTGCGCAGGTCCCAGCCTACGTCCTCCGGGCCGTCCGACCGGGGAGGCCGAGTGGCGTCAGACGGCCGTTCCCGGGCTCGCGACGCGGCATCGTGACCGTCCGGTAATGCGGTGGGCAACGGCTCCTCGGGTCGACCCGATGACTCCGTGTTCCGACGTCATGTCCGCACCACGCGGGCCGTCCTGTGACGGACGAGTGTGACCAACGTCACCCGGGGGAGGGCGCGGCGGGATCAGTCCGAGGGCTCGGTCGTGACGCCGGGGGCGGGGCGGGCCTGCGCGGGGAGCGTCACGCGCATCGTCGCGCCGCGGTCGGTGTCGGCGACCTCCACGTGCCCGCCGTGCAGGTCGACCGCCCAGCGGACGATGGCGAGGCCGATGCCGGTACCGCCGCTCGCCATGCCGGACGGTGGCGCGGCATGGGGCCGTCCGGCGGCCGCCCCGCTCGCGAACCGCTCGAAGATGCGCCCGCGGTCCTCGGGCGCGATGCCGGGACCCTCGTCGCTCACCTCGAGGACGACGTCGTCGTCCACCGGGTAGGCGTCGAGCCGCACCGTGCCGCCGTGCGGCGAGTGCCGGATCGCGTTCTGCAGCAGGTTGGTGACCACCTGGCGCAGCCGCTCCACGTCGGCCTCCAGCGCGAGGTCCGGGGGCGTGACGTCGACGACGTAGCTGAGACCCTTCGCCGCGTCGACCATCGACATCGCCTGCGCGGACTCCTCGAGGAAGTCGCCCACCGAGAACTCGCTGAGCACCAGCGCGGACGCGCCGGCCTCCACGCGCGACAGGTCGAGCAGGTACGTGACCAGGCGGGTGAGGCGCTCCGTCTGCTCCAGCGACAGCTCGAGGGCCGACGGCGTGGGCTCGGTGACGCCGTCCACCATGTTCTCGAGCTGGGCCTGCAACGCCGCGACCGGGGTGCGCAGCTCGTGCGACACGTTCGCGATGAGCTCGCGCCGCACGCGGTCGGAGGCGTCGAGGTCGGCGGCCATGACGTTGAACGCCTCGGCGAGGTGACCCACCTCGTCGCGGCTCGTGGCGCGCACCCGGATCGAGTAGTCCCCGGCGGCCATCGCCTGCACGGCCGCCGTCATGTCCCGCAGCGGCGACGTCATGCCGCGCGCGAGGAGCTGCACGATGACCAGGGACAGGAAGATCGCCAGGGGCAGCGTGCGCGTGGGGCCCAGCTCGTTCTGCAGGCCGATCCACGTGATGAGGACGGCGAACGTCACCGTCGCCACGACCAGCACGCCGAGCTTGGTCTTGAGCGAGCGCAGGGGGTCCAGCGGTCGGACGTCGGGCAGCCGGTGGTGCTCCTTGCGCCGCGGCGCGGCCGGCCCGGCGTCGTCGGCGCCGGGGGCGGGGTCCATCAGGCCTCCGGCGGCTCGAACGCGTACCCGACGCCGTGCACGGTCCGGATGAGGTCCGGCCCGAGCTTGCGGCGCAGCGCCTTGATGTGGGAGTCGACGGTGCGGGTGCCGCTGGCGTCCGCCCAGTCCCACACCTCGGCGAGCAGGCGCTCGCGCGTCTGGACGGTCTTGGGCGAGCTGGCGAGCATGACCAGGAGCTCGAACTCGGTCGGCGTCAGGTGCACCTCGTCGCCGGCGCGGTGCACGCGGCGCTGGGCCCGGTCGATCGTGACGTCGCCCATGACCATGGGCGGGTCGGCCGGGGTCGTCACCGCGGCCTGCTGCGCGCGCTCCACGCGCCGCAGCAGGGCCTTGACGCGCGCCACCAGCTCGCGCATGGAGAACGGCTTGGTCATGTAGTCGTCGGCGCCGACGCCGAGGCCGACCAGCATGTCGGTCTCGTCGTCGCGCGCCGTGAGCATGAGGATCGGGATCGGGTTCTCCGCCTGGATGCGGCGGGTGACCTCGAGCCCGTCGATGCCGGGAAGCATGACGTCCAGCACGATGGCGTCCGGGTTCAGGCGGGAGGCGGCGTCGACGCCGGCGAGGCCGTCGCGCGCCACCTCGACCCGCCAGCCCTCGGCGGACAGGCGCTGGGCGATGGCGGCCGCGATCGCGGGCTCGTCCTCGACGACGAGCACGGTGGCGTTCTGCTGGCCCGACGTGCCCGAGGTGCCCGGGGTGCTCGGAGGGGTCGCGGTGGTCATGGTGCCATCTTGCACCGGCTCCCTGGGGGAGCGCTGAGTACACGCTGTCCGGGGCTCTCCCGCGCGGACGCCGACTCGCCCGCCGGCTCCGTCCCGATAGCATCGGAGCACGATGGACGAGAGCCGATATCGCGCGGGGTCGCCCGCGCCGTCCCGCCTGGCCACCCCGCCGCCCCGCCACCTCGCGGTGCCGCCCCGCACGACCGGGAGCCGCCCGTGCTAGGCGACGTCCTCATGATCGTGCTGGGCGTGGTGCTCACCGCGGGCACCGCCGTGTTCGTCGCCAGCGAGTTCTCCCTCGTCACCCTCGACCCGGCCGTGCTCGGGGCCGACGACGAGGAGGGCGACAGTCCGTCGCCCGGCCGCGACACCGCGCGCCCGTCGGACCGACGGGACCGCGCCGTGCGTGCCGGGCTCAAGCACCTGTCCACGGAGCTCAGCTCCGCCCAGGTCGGCATCACCATCACCACGATCCTGCTCGGTTACACCGCCCAGCCGGCGCTCCTGTCCCTGTTCTCCGAGGCGTTCGCGGCCACGGCGCTCGGCCGCGGCGTCGCCGGCGTGCTCGCGGGGGTCCTCGCGCTCGTCGTGGTCAACGCGTTCTCGATGCTCTTCGGCGAGCTGATCCCGAAGAACTTCGCGCTCTCCGCCCCGCACGCGACGGCGCGGCTGGTCGTCCCCGTGCAGCGGGTGTTCACCATGCTGTTCCGGCCGCTCATCGCCGTGCTCAACGGCTCCGCCAACGCGCTGCTGCGCCGCGTCGGCGTCGAGCCCCGCGAGGAGCTGTCCGGCGCGCGGTCGTCCTCGGAGCTGCTGTCGCTCGTGCGGCGCTCGGCGCAGGAGGGCACGCTCGACCAGTCGGTCGCGACCCTGCTGGCCAACTCCCTCGAGCTCGACGAGCTGTCGGCGCGCGACGTCATGACCGACCGCATGCGGATGGCCGTCGTCGAGCGCGACACGACGGCCGCCGAGGTCGTGGCCCTCGCCCGGCGCACCGGTCACTCCCGGTTCCCGGTGATCGGCGAGGACCGGGACGACGTCGTCGGTCTCGTCCACCTGCGCCGCGCCGTCGGCGTGCCCCACGACCGGCGTGGCGAGGTGCCGGCCGCCGCCCTCATGGTCGACGCGCCCCGGGTGCCGGAGACGGTCCGGCTCGGCCCGCTGCTGGTCGAGCTGCGCGGCCTCGGCCTGCAGATGGCCGTGGTCGTCGACGAGTACGGGGGCACGTCGGGGATCGTCACGCTGGAGGACGTCGTCGAGGAGCTCGTGGGCGACGTCGCGGACGAGCACGACCCGCGCCGCGCCGGGGTGGTGCGCGGCGCCGACGGGTCGTGGGTCGTGCCCGGGGTGCTGCGCCCCGACGAGCTGGAGGAGCGCACCGGCCTGGTGGTGCCCGAGGGCCCGGCCTACGAGACGCTCGGCGGCCTGGTCATGGCGGAGCTGGGGAGGGTGCCCGAGGTGGGCGACGAGATCGAGACCGACGGCGTGCTGCTGCGCGTGGAGGCGATGGACGCGCGGCGCGTCGAGCGGCTGCGCGTGCTCGCCGTCGACCCGGCCGGGCACGAGCGCGGGGAGGCGGGCCGATGAGCACCGGGACCGCCCTGCTGGTCGGCGTGCTGCTGCTCGCCGGCAACGCGTTCTTCGTCGGCGCCGAGTTCGCCGTCATCTCCGCGCGCCGCAGCGCCATCGAGCCGCGGGCCGAGGCCGGCGACCGGCGCGCCCGCACCGCCCTGTGGGCGATGGAGCACGTCTCCCTCATGCTCGCGTGCGCGCAGCTCGGGGTCACCGTGTGCTCCACCGGCCTGGGCATCGTCGCCGAGCCCGCCCTCGCGCACCTGCTCGAGGTGCCGTTCGAGGCCCTGGGGGTCCCCGAGGCGCTGCTGCACCCCGTCTCGCTCGTCCTCGCGCTGGCGATCGTCGTGTACCTGCACGTGGTGCTCGGTGAGATGGTGCCCAAGAACCTCGCCGTCGCCGGCCCGGAGACGGCCGCCCTCTGGTTCGCGCCGCCGCTGGTGCTGCTCGGCCGCGCCGTGCGCCCGGTGATCGCGGCGCTCAACTGGGTCGCGAACCACGCCGTGCGGCTCGCGGGGGTAGAGCCGAAGGACGAGGTGGCCTCCGCGTTCACGGCGCAGGAGGTGCAGTCGATCGTCGAGCACTCGCAGGCCGAGGGCGTGCTCCGCGACGAGCAGGGCCTGCTCGCCGGGGCCATCGAGTTCTCCTCGCGCACCGCCGGCGACGTCATGGTGGCCGTGGACGAGCTGGTCACCGTCGACCCCCGCACCACGCCCGACGACGTCGAGCACCTCGTCGCACGCACCGGCTTCAGCCGGTTCCCCGTGCGGGGCGACGACGACGCCCTGCGCGGCTACCTGCACCTCAAGGACGTCCTGTACGCGTCGAACGGCGACCGGTTCGACCCGGTGCCGGCATGGCGCGTGCGCGCGCTCGCGTCCGTGCGGCCGGCCGACGAGGTGGAGGACGCGCTGCGCGCCATGCAGCGCTCCGGGGCGCACCTGGCCCGCGTCGAGGGGCCCGACGGCGTCCTCGGCGTCGTCTTCCTCGAGGACATCCTCGAGGAGCTCGTGGGCGAGGTGCGCGACGCCATGCAGCGTCGGCCGTGACGCCGTCCGCCCGCCGGGCATGAGCAGGGTGGACACCTTCCCACGGCACGGGGCCGCGGGACCGGCCCGACCGGCTGTGGACGGGGACTTGGCGGGGGAGCCCGACCCCGTTATGGTTCCGTGACGGATCGGTCGTACGGCGCGTGGCGGGCACGCGGTGACGGGCGGTCCGTGTTCAGGTCCGGACTCCTCGGGCGGCCACGGTGGCCGCGCCGGGGCACGAGCGCGGAGGTGCCGTGGAGGCGACGTCGCAGGGTGACGCAGCCGCGCCGCGCTCCCGTCGCGAGATCCGGGAGGCCGAGCTCGCCCGGGCCGGCAAGAAGCCCCGCAAGCGTGCTTCCACCGCACGCGGCGACCGCTCCGAGGGACGGCACGCCGCCCCCGCCGGCCACGCCTGGGTCACCCGGCTGACCGTCCTCGGCTCGCTCGCCGCCGCGACCATCGCCGCCCCCCTCGTCACCGACGACCAGGCCCACGGCGGCACCCCGTTCGACCTCGACACCCAGCCCGCGGGCCCCTCCACGCTGGCGCTCCTCGAGCAGGGCGTCGACACCCCCCGCACCTCCCAGGGCATCGCCGCCGCACCGCGCGACGTGCGCGTCGAGGCGTCCGCCGCCAGCCGGACCGCCGAGCGCAGCCCCCTGCCCGGGTGCGACGCCGGGGCGTCCATCGACGGCGGCAACGGCAGCCTGGCCGACCACTCGCTCTGCGACATCTGGCAGCCCGGGGAGAAGCTGCGCGCCGACGCCGCCGTCGCGCTCAGCGCCCTCAACGAGGCGTTCCGCGTCCGTTTCGGCCGCGACCTGTGCCTCGTCGACAGCTACCGCTCCATCTCCTCCCAGTACGCCGTCAAGGCCAGCCGCGGCTACCTCGCCGCCACGCCCGGCACCTCCATGCACGGGTGGGGGCTCGCCATCGACCTGTGCGGCGACGAGTACCGCTCCAGCGAGGTCTACGGGTGGCTGTGGGAGAACGGGCCCGCCTACGGGTGGGAGAACCCGCCGTGGGCGCAGCGGGGTGGCATGGGGAACTACGAGCCCTGGCACTTCGAGTACAAGCCCGGCGTCGTGGAGATCACGACCTGGCACTGAGCCGCCGTTCTGTGCTCGTGTGCTCACCGCCGCGGGAGGTGCAGGATCCTTCGCGCGGTCGTATCCCTCCCGAAGTGGAGCGCCCCCTGGGGCGCGTGAACGCGAC
>NZ_JBHTVC010000096.1:0-10608 GCF_042793275.1 Isoptericola sp. NPDC056578 | reverse complement strand
GGCCGGGCCCGTCGTTCGCTCAGTGCGTCGGTGCGTCAGTGCTGGATGCGGCGACGCAGCCAGAACAGCACGCCGCCACCCACGATCAGCAGCGCGGCGATCCCGGCGAAGACGCCGACCGTCGCACCCGTCTGCGGCAGCTCGTCGGCACCCTCGGCCTCGGCCGGCGGGACGTCGGTGTCGTCCGCGACGACCTCCACGTCCGCGCCGCCGGCGCCGATCGGGTTGGCGCACTCGGTGTTGGCCTCGGGGTAGCTCACGATCTGCGAGTACTCCGGGTTGACCTCGAAGAGCACCTCGACGTCGTCACGCGTCCAGGCGTAGTTCCCGTCGGTCTCCACGTAGGAGCCGTCGTCCTGCTGCTCCCAGCCCGGCCACTGCTTCGGCGCGGTGTCGGAGGCGCCCGGCCACAGCAGCTCGCCCTCCAGCGGCTGGTCGGCGGCGACGTAGTTCTCGCCGCCCTCCGGGTGGAGGAACGTGATGGTCAGCGGAGTGTCGTTGTCCACCTCGACGCCCTCGGGCAGGGAGACGCCGTAGTCCAGGTAGGGCGTGTCGCCCACGCAGACCGCGCCGATGTCACCGGGGACCAGCGCGCAGTCCTCCTCCGACGGGACGAGCTGCTCGATCGGGAAGATCACGTCGCCACCCTCGGTGCGGGTGTACCCGGCGAGGTCGTCGCCGAAGGTGCGCCCCTCGGTCGGCACGGCGAGCACGCCCTGCTCGGTGGTGAGGTAGGTGACGTCCCCCGTGTCCGCCGGGAGGATGACGTCGGACGCGTCCGCGCCGCAGATCTCCAGCGCGGCCGGCGCCTGCGGCACCACGACCTGGGGCTCCGGGACCTCCGGCACGGTCGGCGTGGCGCAGTCCTCGGTGGACGGCAGCTCGATGCCGAAGTCGCTCAGCTCCTGGTGCTGCCAGTCGACCAGGTGCCCGTCCATGGACGAGCCGTCGGGGTACGTGATGGTCTCGGGCATCGTGTAGTCGTCGACGCCGCCGCGCACCAGGTCCTGCTGGATGCCCCAGCCGGTGCACAGGTCGATGTCGTCGAGCGCGTCCGTCTCCGGGAGCTCGGTGTACCAGTGCTGGTCGTTCGTGAGCTCGTCCTCGGGGACGGTGAGCGGCGTGGTGCCGAGCAGCTGCTGCTTCCCGGAGTTCTCCCACGCGGCGGGCTTGTCCTTGTCGAGCTTCGGGTACAGGTAGATCCCGACCTGCACGTCGGTGCCCTCGGGCTGCTCCGGCGTCGTGGGGACACAGGGCGTCGTCGTGCCCTTCGCGTCCTTCTCCTCCTCCGGGGTGCGCGGCCAGTCGTAGCGGTCGCCGTCGTGGGCGTCGACCTGCACCGACCACTCGTGGGCCTTCGACCCGTCGAGCTCGAAGGTGCGGCGCCACGAGTCTCCGAAGGACTCGTCGGCGGCGATCGCGCCGTCGATGGTGACGACGACGTCGGCGCCCTGGTACTGGGTGAGCTTCACCTCGAGGCTGGTACAGGAGTCGCTGACTCGCGGGGTGTGGGCGGAGGCCGGCGCCGCGGTGGCGACGAGCATCCCTCCGACGGCGAGCGTCGTCGCGGCGACGCCTGCCAGGGTCCTCTTCACTGTGGGGTTGTCCCTTCGGTGGTGACCGGTGCACAGGCGCGCGCCAGTCGACGTGCGGAACGGGGAATCGTCGTGTAGTACACCAGGTTTTGGAGTAAATCGGGAGAGTCGTTGATAACGGTCAGAGCACAAATACCCGACGTTCCGGAGGAGTGGCTCTGATCGCCCCCAAACTGTGGACAAGCCTGAGGAAAACCCTGTGGACAAGGCTGTGGAGAGCCCGTCGTCCACGACCTGTGGACAACGTGTGCGGAACTTCCCTCCAGCGGCGTCAATCCGCCGTTTCCTTGCCTCCGGCAGGTAGACTGGGACGGTCATTCCGGGTCGTGCTGCGACCTCTCGCACGGCTCGGTCGAGCGCAGCCCGGAACCTGAGAGCCGCGCCGCCTGCACACTGCACGAAGCGTCGGCGCGTGCACGACGACCGAGGAGCAGCTCCGCCTGTGGCAGACCGAACCGACACCCCCCGTCCCGACACTGTCGCCAACGGAGCCGCCGGACCGGGGAGCGGGTACGACGCCGGCAACATCACCGTCCTGGAGGGCCTGGAGGCCGTCCGCAAGCGCCCGGGCATGTACATCGGCTCGACGGGCGAGCGGGGCCTGCACCACCTGGTCTACGAGATTGTGGACAACTCTGTGGACGAGGCCCTCGCGGGTCACGCCGACAGCGTCGAGGTGACCCTCCTCGCCGACGGCGGCGTCCGGGTCCGCGACAACGGGCGCGGCATCCCTGTCGCGATGCACCCCACCGAGGGCAAGCCGACGCTCGAGGTCGTCATGACGATCCTGCACGCGGGCGGCAAGTTCGGCGGCGGCGGCTACGCCGTCTCCGGAGGCCTGCACGGCGTGGGCATGTCGGTGGTAAACGCGCTGTCCACCCGCTTCGTCTCCGAGGTGAAGCGGGACGGCTTCCACTGGCGCCAGGAGTACCGGGACGGCGGCGAGCCGGTCACCGAGGTGCAGAAGCTCGAGCCGCTCGCCGAGGGCGAGCCCACGGGCACCACGCAGACCTTCTGGGCCGACGACTCGATCTTCGAGACCACGGACTACGACTTCGAGACGCTCCGCTCGCGCTTCCAGCAGTACGCGTTCCTCAACAAGGGCCTGCAGATCACGCTGCGCGACGAGCGCGCAGGCCACGCGGTCGCGGACGACGAGGTCGCCGGCCAGGCCCCGGAGGGTGCGGACACCGACGTCACCGCCGCCGACGGCGCCGCCGACGCCGAGGTCGCGAACCCCGTCCGGACAGTGACGTACCGCTACGACAACGGCCTCACGGACTACGTGGCCCACATCAACGCGGCCAAGAAGTCCGAGCTCATCCACCCCGAGATCATCGACGTCGAGTCGGAGGACACGGAGCGGAAGATCTCGGTGGAGATCGCGATGCAGTGGACCAGCGCGTACAGCGAGTCGGTGCACACGTTCGCGAACACCATCTCGACCACCGAGGGCGGCACGCACGAGGAGGGCTTCCGCGCGGCGCTCACCACCCTGGTGAACAGCTATGCGCGCGACAAGCAGATCATCAAGGAGAAGGACGACAACCTCACGGGTGACGACATCCGCGAGGGGCTCACCGCCGTCATCTCCGTCAAGCTCGGCGAGCCGCAGTTCGAGGGCCAGACCAAGACGAAGCTCGGGAACACCGAGGCGAAGACGTTCGTGCAGCGCGTGGTGCGCGAGAAGCTCGTCGACTGGTTCGACGCGCACCCGACGGAGGCGCGCGACGTCATCCGCAAGGCCATCCAGGCGTCGCAGGCGCGCATCGCGGCGCGCAAGGCGCGCGAGGCCACGCGACGCAAGGGGATCCTCAGCTCCGGCGGGATGCCCGGCAAGCTCAAGGACTGCCAGTCCAACCGCGCCGAGGACTGCGAGGTCTACATCGTCGAGGGCGACTCGGCCGGTGGCTCCGCCGTCCGCGGCCGCAACCCGCACAACCAGGCGATCCTGCCGCTGCGCGGCAAGATCCTCAACGTGGAGCGGGCCCGGCTGGACAAGGCGCTCTCCAACCAGGAGATCCAGTCCCTCATCACGGCGTTCGGCACCGGTATCGGGGAGGACTTCGACATCTCGAAGCTCCGGTACCACAAGATCGTGCTGATGGCCGACGCCGACGTCGACGGCCAGCACATCTGCACCCTGCTGCTCACGCTGCTGTTCCGGTACATGCGACCGCTCATCGAGCACGGCCACGTGTACCTGGCGCAGCCGCCGCTGTACCGGCTCAAGTGGTCGAACGCGCCGCACGACTACGTGTACTCCGACCGCGAGCGGGACGCGTTCCTCAAGGAGGGGATCGCGGCCGGCAAGCGGATCCCCAAGGAGAACGGCATCCAGCGCTACAAGGGCCTGGGCGAGATGGACTACACCGAGCTCTGGGACACCACGATGGACCCGGAGCACCGCACGCTGCTGCAGGTGACCATGGACGACGCGGCCGCGGCCGACGAGATCTTCTCGGTGCTCATGGGCGAGGACGTCGAGTCCCGCCGCAGCTTCATCCAGCGCAACGCCAAGGACGTCCGCTTCCTCGACATCTAGCGGCTGACGACGACGCCGTACAACTCGTACGGACGTCGTTGTACGTCAGCCCACCCATGATCTCGAGGACGACGGAACCCGCGCCCCGGCGGCGCAGGACAGGAAGAAGGTAGACGGTGACGGACGAGACCCCCGGTCCCGACATGACGGACGGCGCCCCGGACGACGAGGCGATCGACACGACCGACGGTGCGGTCACGGTGCAGCACGGCCGCATCGACCAGGTGGACCTCCAGCTGGAGATGCAGCGGAGCTACCTCGACTACGCGATGAGCGTCATCGTCGGGCGTGCGCTCCCGGACGTGCGGGACGGCCTCAAGCCGGTGCACCGCCGTGTGTTGTACGCGATGTACGACGGCGGCTACCGCCCTGACCGCGCGTACTCGAAGTGCTCGCGCGTCGTGGGCGACGTCATGGGCAAGTTCCACCCGCACGGCGACACCGCGATCTACGACACCCTCGTGCGCCTCGTGCAGGACTGGGTGCTGCGCTACCCGCTCGTCGCGGGCCAGGGGAACTTCGGCTCGCCCGGCAACGACCCGGCCGCCGCCCCCCGGTACACCGAGTGCCGCATGGCCCCGCTGGCCATGGAGATGGTCCGGGACATCGAGAAGAACACGGTCGACTTCCAGGACAACTACGACGGCCGCACGCAGGAGCCCGTCGTCCTGCCCGCCCGGTTCCCGAACCTTCTGGTCAACGGCTCCGCCGGCATCGCGGTGGGCATGGCGACCAACATCCCGCCGCACAACCTGCGCGAGGTCGCGGAGGGCGTGCGCTGGCACCTCGCGAACCCCGACGCGTCGCGCGAGGAGCTCCTCGCCGCACTGATGCTCCGCATCAAGGGGCCGGACTTCCCCACCGGCGCCACGATCCTCGGCACCAAGGGCATCGAGGAGGCGTACCGCACCGGCCGCGGCTCCATCACGATGCGCGCCGTCGTGAACGTCGAGGAGATCCAGAACCGGATCTGCCTCGTCATCACCGAGCTGCCGTACCAGGTCAACCCGGACAACCTCGCCAGCAAGATCGCGGACCTCGTCAACGACGGGAAGCTCGCCGGCATCGCGGACATCCGCGACGAGACGTCGGGCCGCACCGGCCAGCGCCTCGTCATCGTGCTCAAGCGCGACGCGATCGCCAAGGTCGTGCTGAACAACCTGTACAAGCACACGCCGCTGCAGTTCAGCTTCGGCGCGAACATGGTGGCGCTCGTCGACGACGTGCCGCGCACGCTCAGCCTCGACGCCTTCGTACGGCACTGGACCACGCACCAGATCGAGGTCGTCCGCCGGCGCACCGAGTACCTGCTGGCGGAGGCCGAGCGCCAGATCCACATCCTGCGCGGGTACCTCAAGGCACTCGACGCGCTGGACGAGGTCATCGCCCTCATCCGCCGCTCCCCCGACGCCGAGCAGGCCCGCACCGGCCTGATGGAGCTGCTCGACGTCGACGAGCAGCAGGCGAACGCGATCCTGGCGCTGCAGCTGCGCCGGCTCGCCGCCCTCGAGCGCCAGCGGATTATCGACGAGCACGACTCCCTCCAGCGGGAGATCGAGGACTACAAGGACATCCTCGCGAAGCCGGAGCGCCAGCGGACCATCGTCCAGGACGAGCTCGACGACATCGTCGCGCGCTACGGCGACGACCGCCGCACCACGGTGCTGCCGTTCGACGGCGACATGTCGGTCGAGGACCTCATCCCCGAGGAGGAGGTCGTCGTCACGATCACGCGCGGCGGGTACGCGAAGCGCACCCGCTCGGACAGCTACCGCGCCCAGCGGCGCGGCGGCAAGGGCGTGCGCGGCGCCGCGCTGCGCGAGGACGACATCGTCGAGCACTTCTTCGTCACGACGACGCACCACTGGCTGCTGTTCTTCACGAACCTCGGCCGGGTGTACCGCGCCAAGGGCTACGAGCTGCCCGAGGGCGGTCGGGACGCCAAGGGCCAGCACGTGGCGAACATGCTGGCGTTCCAGCCCGGCGAGCACATCGCCCAGGTGCTGGACCTGCCCGACTACGAGGCGGCGGACTACCTGGTGCTCGCGACCCGTCGCGGCCTGGTGAAGAAGACCCGCCTGGGCGAGTACAACTCGCCGCGCTCGGGTGGCCTCATCGCCATCAACCTGCGCGAGGACGACGAGGGCCACCCCGACGAGCTCGTCGCGGCGCGGCTCGTGAACGCGGACGACCACCTCATCCTCGTGTCCCGCAAGGGCCAGTCGATCCGGTTCCCCGCCGACGACGACACGCTGCGCCCGATGGGCCGCGCGACGTCCGGCGTCACCGGCATGAAGTTCCGTGAGGAGGACGAGCTGCTCAACGCGGACGTCGTCACCCCGGGGACGGACCTGTTCGTCGTGACCGAGGGCGGCTTCGCGAAGCGCACCGCGATCACGGAGTACCGCGTCCAGGGCCGCGCCGGCTACGGCATCAAGGTCGCCAACCTGGTCGAGGCTCGTGGAGACCTCGTGGGGGCCTTGGTCACGGAGGCGGACGACGAGGTGCTGGTCATCATGGAGCGTGGCAAGATCGTGCGCTCGGCGGTCGCGGAGGTGAACCTCACCGGCCGCACCACGCAGGGCGTGACGTTCGCGAAGCCCGACCGCGGGGACCGCATCATCGCCGTCGCCCGTAACGTCGAGCGTCGGGACGTCGACGAGGCAAGCGGCGACGAGTCGGTTAGCGTGGACGAGCAGGCCGCCGACGAGCAGACCACGAGCGGGGACGAGGACTGATGACGGAGAACAGCGCGTCGACCCGGGCGTCGTCGGCGCCTCCCACGCGGGAGGCGGAGATCGACGACTCGACCCACCGCCGCAGCCCGGCTGCGGGCGCGGCGCCGGCCGCGGCGTCAGCCGGCGCCGTCCGACTCGGTGAGGTGCCCGCACCGCCCGCACCGCCGGTCGCCGCACCGTCGCCCGTTGCCGGCGTCACCTCGGACGGCACCACCGCCGCCCAGGGCGCGTCCCCCGTCAAGGAAGGCGCGGTGAAGGCCGCTGCCGCCGCCCTCGCCGCCGCGCGGAGCGCGGCGAAGAAGGTCCAGTCGGTCATGCCGGAGGCGCCGGTCAAGGCGCAGGACGGCGCGGGCAGCACCGGCGTCACGGGCACGGCCAAGAACGCCGCGAAGCCCGCCGAGCCGCGTCCGGAGATGCACTACTCGGCCGGTGGCGTGCACGGGACGGCCGCTCCCGCGGCCGCGGCCCCCGTGGGGAGCCCGATGGTCGGGGCCGCGCAGCCCGGCGCCGGCGCGCGTCGGGTGCGGCTGTCGGTCTCGCGCGTCGACCCGTGGTCGATCATGAAGCTGGCGTTCCTGCTGTCCGTCGCGATCGGCTTCATCACCGTCGTCGCGACGATGGTGGTCTGGTACGTGCTCAACGATATGGGCACGTTCGCGAAGATCCAGGGCTTCCTGAGCGAGACGATCGGCCCGCAGGCCGTGAACCTCATGCAGTTCATCGAGTTCGACCGGGTCGTCTCCCTGTCGGTGCTGATCGCCATCGTCAACGTGGTGCTGCTGACCGCGCTCGCCACGATCATGGCCATCCTGTACAACATCACCGCAGCACTCGTCGGCGGCGTGCACCTCACGCTGACGGACGAGTGAACCCCGTCCCGACCGGGACCGACGTCACACCGCGCGACGGCACCCCCGGTTTGGGAACGGACCCGAGCGTACGGTAATGTTCCGTGCTGCACGCGCTCCCTCGCGGGGGCGCGCTCGGGGCTATAGCTCAGACGGTTAGAGCGCTTCCCTGATAAGGAAGAGGTCGGAGGTTCAAGTCCTCCTAGCCCCACTCCAGGCCACCTCAGGCCCGGGCCCGAGACGCACGACGACGGTCGTGACGAGGAGGCAGAAGATGAAGAAGCTGTTCGTCCTCCTGCTCGCGCTGGGCGCGGGTTACCTGGTCTGGCGCCGTCTCAACGAGGACTCGGCCGACCGGGACTTGTGGTCCGAGGTCACCGACACCATCGACTGAGCACGCCCGGCCCGTCTGACGAGGCCGCCAGGGGCCATGGCGCAATTGGTAGCGCACCTGCTTTGCAAGCAGGGGGTTAGGGGTTCGAGTCCCCTTGGCTCCACCACCGAAGACCCCGTACGCCTGCCGGCGTGCGGGGTCTCGTCGTTCCGTGCCGGCGTGCCCGAGGTGTTGAGCCCCCGCCCCCGGTCCCGCATGGTGGTGGGTGGGCCCGCCGACCGGCCGGCCGTCACGACGAGGGGGTCACGATGACGCTGTACCTGCTGTCCGTGCCGCACGACTCCGAGACCGAACCCACGATGGCGACGATGGACCCGGACGAGCTGGAGGCGACGCTCGCGGCGGTGGGCGCCTTCAACGAATCGCTGGAGGCCGCGGACGCGCTGCGGTTCGCCGGAGGACTGCACCCGCCGAGCACGGCCACGACGATCGACGGGTCGGGTGAGACGGCGACCGTCGCCCCGGGACCGTTCGTCGAGGCTCCCGAGTACCTCGGCGGGCTCTGGGTGATCGAGGCGGCGGACGACGCCGCGGCCATCGCATGGGGCACCCTGGCGGCCGAGGCGCTCGGCGGTCGGGTCGAGGTCCGGGCGTTCCAGGACGCGCCGTCCGGCTGACAACAGGCCGATAGCAGCAGGGCCCCGTCCTGTGGACGAGGCCCTGCGGCGAGCGGTGCGGTGCCGTCCCGGACGGCGGTCGGATCAGGCCTTGTCGCCCTCCCCCGCGTCCTTCGCGGCGTCCGCCGCGTCCTCGGCGGCGTCCTCGGTCTTGCGGGCAGCAGAGCGCGTGCGGTTCGTGGCCTTCTTGGCGGCGTCGGTCGCCTTGTCCTTGGCCTTGTCCACGGCCTCGGTGACCTCCTCGCCGAGCTCGGCGGCCTTCTCGGAGGCGCGCTCGGCGGCCTCGCGACCCTTCGCGACGGCGTGCCCCGCGGCCTCGCCGACCGCCTCCGCCGCGTCGGCGACGGCGTGCCGCGCGTCGCGGGCCGCGCCGTCGTAGTCCGGGCCCGACTGCTGCTCCCAGGGCTCGGCCCACGGGTCGTTCTGCGGCTGGGCGCGGCGCCAGAAGGCATAGCCCGCCACGGCGGCCCCGGCGAGCGCGAGGAACCAGAAGAGCCCCTTGCCCTTGCCGGACTTCTCGGCCTCCTTGGCGGCCTTCTCCGCCGCCTTCTCGGCGGCGGCCTGGGCCTTGGTGGCCTCCTTGGCCGCCTTCTTCGCGGCCTTCTTGCCCGCGCGTCCGGCCTTCTCCGCGGCGTCGCGCGCGGCGTCCGCCGCCAGGACGCCGGCCGCACCCGCGGCGGCCCCGGCGCGCGTCGCCGCCTCGTTGAAGGCGGTGACGACCCGCGGCAGGTAGTCGTCCACGATCTTGTCGTGCGCGGTGTCCACGAGCGGGCCCGCCTTGTCGGCGACCTTCTCGACCCGCGGCGCCGCCGCGAGCACGCTCTCGCGCCACGCCTTCTCGGCGCGGGGCACGAGCCACTCGAGGAACGAGTCGACCCGCGGCTCGGCCCAGTCCTTGGCCTGGTTCGCGGCGTCCTTCGCCCCGCCCGCAGCACGGGCGCCGACGTCGACCAGGACGGCGGCCGCCTCGGTCGCGGAGCCCTTGAGCTTCTCGGTGTCGATGTCGTTGATCGTCGAGCTCACCTTGGCGGAGAGCTTCTCGGCCTGGTCCTTGGCAGTGTCCTTGACGCTGTCGCCCACGTTCTTTCGCACCATGGACCCACTGTGCCACCTGGCGCCCTGGCCTGCAGCGGTACGCGCGGGCCGCGCCGTGCGGGTCGTGGAGACGGATGGTGAGAGGGAGGGTGAGAGGATGAGGGCATGTTCGCAACCCTCCACACCACCGCCGGTGACATCCGCATCGAGCTGCTGCCGAACCACGCGCCCAAGACCGTCGCGAACTTCGTCGGGCTGGCCAAGGGCACCACGACGTGGACGGACCCGGCCACGGGCGCCGAGCGCAACGACCCCCTGTACGACGGCGTGATCTTCCACCGCGTCATCGACAACTTCATGATCCAGGGCGGGGACCCGCTGGGCACCGGCACCGGCGGCCCCGGCTACACCTTCGACGACGAGATCCACCCCGAGCTCCAGTTCGACGGCAAGTACATCCTCGCGATGGCGAACGCCGGCAAGCGCCGCAACCCCGTCACGGGCGCCGTCGAGGGCACCAACGGCTCGCAGTTCTTCATCACGACGGGCGACACCCCGTGGCTGAACGGCAAGCACACCATCTTCGGCAAGGTCGTGGACGACGGTTCCCGCGCCGTCGTCGACGCGATCGGTGACACCCCGACCCGACCGGGCGACCGCCCCGTCCAGGACATCGTCATCAACAGCGTCACCATCGAGGACTGACCGACACAGACCGAAACCGGGTCACCTGGTCACGGTCGGGGTCGGGAACCTCGTCGCAGTCCCGTTCACGCGCCCAAGGGGCGCTCCACTTCGGGAAAGATGGAACTGCGACGAGGTTCCCGACCCCGACC
>NZ_JBHTVC010000095.1:9981-10955 GCF_042793275.1 Isoptericola sp. NPDC056578 | reverse complement strand
CCCTCGGCTTCTCGCCGAGGGGCACGGGCCGTCGTCGTGCGGCTGCGGGGTGCCCCGGGTGGGATTCGAACCCACACTGGATCGGGTTTGAGCCGATTGCCTCTGCCGGTTGGGCTACCGGGGCGCGCCGCCCATCCAACCACGCGCTCGAGGCGGTGGCCGAACCGTCCGACCGCTGGTCGGCGGGCAGGCCGTCGCCCTCGTCACACCCGGCACGGGACGCGGCGCCCCCTCGCGGCCACTAGGATGGACGGGTGACCGACGAGAAGCCCCACGACGCGAAGCCCGAGGCGACGGTGCCGCTCGACCTGCCGCCCCTGATCGACCAGGAGCCCGAGGCCCCGAAGACGCCGGAGCGACCCGCGCGTCGCGCGGTCGTCGTCGAGGACGAGGCGCTCATCCGGATGGATGTCGTCGAGACGCTCCGCGAGGCGGGGTTCGACGTCGTCGGCGAGGCGGGCGACGGTGAGACCGCGGTGCGGCTCGCCACCGAGCTCAAGCCCGACGTCGTCGTGATGGACGTCAAGATGCCCGAGCTGGACGGCATCTCGGCGGCCGAGCGGATCGGCAAGGCGCACGCCGCGCCCGTCGTCCTGCTCACCGCCTTCTCCCAGACCGAGCTCGTCGAGCGGGCGCGTGACGCCGGCGCGATGGCCTACGTCGTCAAGCCCTTCACGCCTGCGGACCTGCTCCCGGCGGTGGAGATCGCGATCTCCCGCTACCAGCAGATCGGGGCGCTCGAGGCCGAGGTCGCGGACCTCACCGAGCGGTTCGAGACCCGCAAGCGCGTGGACCGCGCGAAGGGCCTCCTGATGACCAAGATGGGCCTGAGCGAGCCGGAGTCCTTCCGCTGGATCCAGAAGACGTCGATGGACCGCCGCCTCACGATGCGCGAGGTCGCGGACGCCGTCATCGAGCAGGTCGGCGGAGCCTGATCCGCACCACGGTGGCCCGGTCGCAGGAGGAGTCCTGCG
>NZ_JBHTVC010000095.1:0-9971 GCF_042793275.1 Isoptericola sp. NPDC056578 | reverse complement strand
GCGGGGGGGGGGGTCCCTTCCCCCCACCGGGGGTGGCCGGCTGGGGGGCGGCGACGCGCCCCGGGGCCACTGCCCATTGTGCGAGGGCGACAGGGTCGCTATCGTCGCCTGGGTGTCGTGACCAATCTGTGATATTCATGCTTCAACGACCGTGACCCCGGGGCTGCCGGGGCGGGCCCCCGAAGACGGGTGGGAAGGCTCCCACCGCACCGCGCGGGGACGGTCATTCGTCGAGGAGGTGCCGATGCGTGCAGCGGTCGAGGTCCGGCCGGTCGAGCAGGACGACATGGTCGATGTCGCGCGCCTGGCGGAGCGTGCCGTCGAGGAGTCGCCGTCGGCCGCGCAGGGAACCCCCTCGGACGCCTCCCGCCTCCTGGAGCACCTGAGCGTGCTGCTGGGCGCGGGCGGGCAGGTCCTCGTCGCGAGCCACGAGGGCGAGATCTGCGGGTTCGCCGTGCTGCGCGTCATCGACCCGTTGCTGTTCGCGACGACCACGAGCCTGTACGTCGACGCCGTCTTCGTCAGCCCGTCGGCCCGGCGCCGCGGTGTCGGCCACGCGCTCCTCGCGGCCGCCGCCGCCGTGGCGGGGGAGCGCGGCGCCGAGAACGTCTACTGCGCGCCGGCCCCGGGTGCCCGCGGCATGCACCGCTTCCTCGCCCGGTTGGGCTTCGCCCCCACGTCGGGGCACCGCGTCGTCGCCACGGCGACGCTGCAGCGCCGCCTGGTCCAGGAGAACCCCCGCGGGACGCGGACGGCGGCCCGCGCGGGGCGCCGGGAGGCGACCCGCGCGGCGATCGAGGACCTCGTCGCCCGCCGTCGCCGCGCCCGGGCCGCGGGCCTGCCCACGGGCCCGGTCGACCTGCGGGCCTTCCAGGCCGAGCGCGACGCCGCGCTGCGCGAGGCCGCCGACCGGGCGGCCGACCGCGGCGAGGGCCCGGAGGGCCCGGACGGCGTGACCTCGCTCGGGGTCGCGACCCGTCGCGACCCGGCGAGCGAGTCCGTCCCGTCCTGAGCCGTCCGCCTCGAGCGGAGCCCTCCGTGGTCCCGCGGCCCGCGCCGCGTCCCCCGGCACCTCGGCCGGGACCTCAGCGGGCGTCGAGGATCATGCAGGTGAGTCGCGCGGTGCACACGCGGCGGCCGTCGTCGTCGGTGACGACGATCTCGTAGGCGGCGGTCGACCGCCCCAGGTGCAGGGCGGTGGCGACCCCGTGCACGCTTCCGGACCGCGCGCCGCGGTGGTGCGTCGCGTTGAGCTCCAGGCCCACCGCGGCACGCCCCGGCCCCGCGTGCTGCTGCGCGGCGACGGAGGCGAGGGTCTCCGCGAGCGACGCCGTCGCGCCGCCGTGCAGCAGCCCGGCCGGCTGGGTGTTGCCGGCCACCGGCATGGTGCCGCCCGTGCGTTCGGCGGCCACCTCCGTGAGCCGGATCCCGAGTCGCTCGATGAGCGTGCCCTGCGCGGCGGCGGTCCACTCCTCGAGGGTGCGGGGGAACCGGGGCGCGTCGGCGGTGGTGTCAGACATGGGCGATAGGTTGGCACCCGTGACGACCTCCGCGCGAACCGGGACCCGCCCACGCCTCCTGCTGATCGACGGCCACTCCATGGCGTACCGAGCGTTCTTCGCGCTGCCGGACACGCTGGTGACCTCCAGCGGCCAGGTGACGAACGCCGTCTACGGGTTCACCTCAATGCTGACGAACCTGCTGCGCGACGAGCAGCCGACGCACGCGGCCGTCGCGTTCGACGCCGGGCGGGTGACGTTCCGCACCGAGCGGTTCCCCGAGTACAAGGGCAACCGTGACGCGACCCCCGAGGTGTTCCGCGGGCAGGTGCCGCTCATCAAGGAGGTCCTCGAGGCGCTGCGCATCCCCGCGCTGCAGCGCGAGGGCATCGAGGCCGACGACATCCTGGCCACGCTCGCCCGCGAGGGGCGCGAGGCGGGCTTCGACGTCCTGGTCTGCTCCGGTGACCGGGACTCGCTGCAGCTCGTCACCGAGGACGTCACCGTGCTGTACCCGAAGCGCGGCGTGTCGGAGCTCGCGCGCATGACGCCGGAGGCCGTCGCCGAGAAGTACGGCGTGCCCCCGCAGCAGTACCCCGACCTGGCGGCCCTCGTGGGGGAGTCGAGCGACAACCTGCCCGGCGTGCCCGGCGTCGGCCCCAAGACGGCGGCCAAGTGGGTCACCACGTACGGCGGCCTCGAGCCGCTGCTGGAGCACGTCGACGAGCTCAAGGGCAAGGCGGCGGGCAACCTGCGGGAGGCGGTCGAGCAGGTGCGCCTCAACCGTGAGCTCAACCGGCTGCTGGACGACGTCGAGCTGCCCCTGTCGGTGGACCGGCTGGGGCTCGACGGGTTCGACCGGGAGGCCGTGCACCGGGTGTCCGACACCCTGCAGTTCGGCGCGCTGCGCGACCGCCTGCTCGCGGCGGACCCGTCCGCGGAGCCGGTCGAGGCGGTCGAGGTGGCGGGCGTGCAGGTCGCGCTCGCGGCGCTCGCGCCGGGCGGGCTGGGTGCCTGGCTGGCGGCGCGCTCCGGTCGCGCCCTCGGGCTCGAGGTCACGGGGACGCCGACGCCGGGTGCCGGCGACGCGTGGGACGTCGCGCTCGCCGACGACCACGACGGCGAGACCGCCGCCGCCGTCGTCGACCTGGCGGACGTGACGCCGGAGGACGAGAGCGCGCTCGCGACCTGGCTCGCCGACCCCGCGGCGCCGAAGGCCGTGCACGGCGCCAAGGCCGCCTGGCACGAGCTCGCCGGGCGCGGTCTGGACCTGCGCGGCGTGTCCTTCGACACCGAGCTCGCGGCATACCTCTGCTACCCCGACCAGCGTGGCTACGACCTCGCCGACCTCACGGTGCGCCTGCTCGGGCGCGAGCTGTCCGCGGGGGAGGCGCCCGACGCCGCCGGACAGGGCGCCCTGGACCTCGCTCTCGACGGCGGTGACGACGACCCTCGGGCGCGGCAGGCGGCCGTGCGCGCGGCGGCCGTGGTCGACCTGGCGCAGGCCCTGTCCGGGCAGCTCGCGGACCGGGGAGCCGCGGGGCTGCTCACGGACCTGGAGCTGCCGCTCACGCAGGTGCTGGGCCGAATGGAGGCCACGGGCATCGCGGCGGACGTCGAGTACCTCACGGAGCTCGAGAAGCAGTTCGCCTCGATGGTGGCCGACGCGGCAGCCGACGCGTACGACGTGATCGGCCGGCAGGTGAACCTCGGCAGCCCGAAGCAGCTGCAGGAGGTGCTGTTCGACCAGCTCGGCATGCCCAAGACCAAGAAGATCAAGACGGGCTACACCACCGACGCGGCCTCCCTGCAGGACCTCTACGTCAAGACCGAGCACCCCTTCCTCGAGCACCTGCTGGCGCACCGCGACGCGACCCGGCTGCGCTCGACGGTCGAGGGGCTGCTCAAGTCCGTGGCGCCCGACGGGCGGATCCACACCACGTTCCAGCAGACGATCGCGGCGACGGGCCGCCTGAGCTCCACGGACCCGAACCTGCAGAACATCCCGATCCGCACGGAGGAGGGGCGGCGCATCCGCCGCGCCTTCCGGGTCGGTGAGGGCTACGAGACGCTGCTCACGGCGGACTACAGCCAGATCGAGATGCGGATCATGGCGCACCTGTCCGGCGACGAGGGGCTGATCGAGGCCTTCCGGTCCGGCGAGGACCTGCACCGCTACGTGGGCTCCCGCGTGTTCGAGGTGGCTCCCGCGGACGTCACGCCCGAGATGCGCTCGAAGATCAAGGCGATGAGCTACGGGCTCGCGTACGGGCTGAGCGCCTTCGGGCTGTCGCAGCAGCTCACCATCCCGACCGGCGAGGCGCAGTCGCTGATGGACGACTACTTCACCCGCTTCGGCGGGGTGCGCGACTACCTCACCGGGGTGGTCGAGGAGGCGCGGGCCACGGGGTACACCGCGACGATCCTGGGACGTCGCCGCTACCTGCCGGACCTCACGAGCGACAACCGCCAGCGGCGGCAGATGGCGGAGCGCATGGCGCTCAACGCGCCCATCCAGGGCAGCGCGGCCGACATCATCAAGGTCGCGATGCTCGGCGTGCAGCGCGAGCTCGACGAGCGCGGGCTCGCGTCGCGGCTGCTGCTCCAGGTGCACGACGAGCTCGTGGTCGAGGTGGCGCCGGGGGAGCGCGAGGCGGCGGAGGACGTGCTGCGGTCGCAGATGGGCTCCGCGGTGCAGCTGGACGTGCCGCTGGACGTCTCCGTCGGCGCGGGGGCGACCTGGCACGACGCCGGGCACTGACGGCTGACGGCCCGGTCGGCGCACGCGACAGGACGCCGGCCACGACGGGGAGGGGAGCACGATGGACCTCGGTCCGGCCCGCGCGGTCGCCGACCACGAGATCCCGACGCGCGCGGCGCTGCGCGTCGCGCCGGGCACCGTGGTGCGGGTCGGGGACCGCGACGACACCTGGCCCGCGTTCGTGTTCGTCACGACCGACGACGGGGGCAGCGGGTGGGTGCCCGCGCGGCACCTGGACGACGCCCGTCCTGTCGCGGAGGTCCGCACGGCCTACGACACGCAGGAGCTGGCGGTGACCGCGGGCGAGCGGGTCGAGGTCACCGCCGACGACGCCGAGTCCGGGTGGAGCTGGTGCGTCGCGCGGGACGGCCGCGCCGGCTGGGTGCCGCACCGGGCGCTCGGGCCCGCCTGAGCCGGTCGGCCCTTCGGGTCAGTCCTTGGTCGTGACGAAGATCGCGGTGCCGGGCAGGACGGCGCCGCGCTCCGGGCTCCAGCCGCCCCACGTGGCGTCGTTCCAGTCCGGCCACTCGGGTTCGACGACGTCGCGCAGGCGCAGGCCGGCGGCGGCGACGTCGCGCACGTGGTCGCCGACGGTGCGGTGGTACTCGGCGTAGCGCACGTCGCCCAGGTCGTCGGTCTCGACGTAGGGACGCCGGTCGAAGTACGAGCGGTGCACGGTGAGTCCCCGGGCGGTGGGGTCGTCGGGGAACGCCCAGCGGACGGGGTGCGTCACGGAGAACACCCACCGGCCGCCGGGCCGCAGCACGCGGGCGGCCTCGGCGTGCACCCGCGCCGCGTCCGCCACGAAGGGGATCGCCCCGTACGAGGTGAACACGATGTCGACGCTGGCGGGGGCGAACGGGAGCGACCGGGCGTCGGCCTGCACCAGCGGCACCGGTGTGCCCGTCGCCGCGTTGAGCCGTGCCGCGCCGGAGAGCATCCGTGCGGAGACGTCGGTGGCCACCACCCGGGCGCCGCGGCCGACCAGCCAGCGTGAGCAGTGCGCCGCACCGGCGCCGATCTCGACGACACGTGCCCCGGCGACGTCGCCGAGCAGGCCGGCCTCCGCCTCGGTGAGGCCCTCCGGGCCCCAGCGGAAGCCCGCGTCGCCGAGGAACGACCCGTGGTCGGCGAGGTAGTCGTCGGCGTTCTCGTCCCACCAGCCGCGCGCGGCCGCGTTGCCGGCGTCGTCGGGGACGTCGTCGTACCCGGCGTGCGTGACGGGACGGGGCGCGGGAGGATGGTCGCTCACCCGGCCATCGTGGCATGGGGCCCCGCGTTGACCCCTCGCCTGGTCATCGATAAGATTGTCCGCGGTGCAGTGCGCCCGGGGCCGTCCTTGAGCTCGAATCGCCGTTGTCACGACGTTGCGGCGGATCGATCGTCACGTCGACATCCCGGTGCCCTCGCCACAGACCCTGTCCGCACTACGTCCTGTCCGCATCGGAGCATCTACTCAATGACCATCTCCACCACGAAGTCCGCCCCGCAGGTTGCCGTCAACGACATCGGCACCGAGGAGGACTTCCTTGCCGCCGTCGACGCCACCATCAAGTACTTCAACGATGGTGACATCGTGGAAGGCACGATCGTCAAGGTCGACCGCGACGAGGTCCTCCTCGACATCGGTTACAAGACGGAGGGTGTGATCCCGTCCCGGGAGCTCTCCATCAAGCACGACGTGGACCCGGGCGAGGTCGTCGCCGTGGGCGACGCCGTCGAGGCTCTCGTCCTCCAGAAGGAGGACAAGGAGGGTCGCCTGATCCTGTCGAAGAAGCGCGCCCAGTACGAGCGCGCCTGGGGCACGATCGAGAAGATCAAGGAGGAGGACGGCGTCGTCACCGGCACCGTCATCGAGGTCGTCAAGGGTGGCCTCATCCTCGACATCGGTCTTCGTGGCTTCCTCCCCGCCTCCCTCGTGGAGATGCGTCGCGTCCGCGACCTCGCGCCGTACGTCGGCAAGGAGATCGAGGCCAAGATCATCGAGCTCGACAAGAACCGCAACAACGTGGTCCTGTCGCGCCGTGCCTGGCTCGAGCAGACGCAGTCCGAGGTCCGCTCCACCTTCCTGCAGACGCTGCAGAAGGGCCAGGTGCGCCCCGGTGTCGTCTCCTCGATCGTCAACTTCGGTGCGTTCGTCGACCTCGGCGGCGTCGACGGTCTGGTGCACGTCTCGGAGCTGTCCTGGAAGCACATCGACCACCCGTCCGAGGTCGTCGAGGTGGGCCAGGAGGTCACCGTCGAGGTGCTCGACGTCGACCACGACCGCGAGCGCGTCTCCCTGTCGCTGAAGGCGACGCAGGAGGACCCGTGGCAGACCTTCGCCCGCACGCACGCCATCGGCCAGGTCGTGCCCGGCAAGGTCACGAAGCTCGTGCCGTTCGGTGCGTTCGTCCGCGTCGAGGACGGCATCGAGGGCCTGGTGCACATCTCCGAGCTGGCCGTCCGCCACGTCGAGCTGCCCGAGCAGGTCGTCAGCGTCGGTGCCGAGGTGTTCGTCAAGGTCATCGACATCGACCTCGAGCGTCGCCGCATCTCGCTGTCGCTCAAGCAGGCCAACGAGGGCATGGACCCGGAGTCCGAGGACTTCGACCCCGCGCTCTACGGCATGGCTGCCGAGTACGACGAGAACGGCGAGTACAAGTACCCCGAGGGCTTCGACCCGGAGACCAACGAGTGGCTCGAGGGCTTCGAGGCGCAGCGCGAGGCCTGGGAGGCGGAGTACGCCAAGGCGCACGCCCGCTGGGAGTCGCACCGCGAGCAGGTCCGTGCGGCCATCGCGGCGGACGCCGACGCGGCCGTGAACGACGCGGTCCCCGGCGGCAGCTCCGGCAGCTCGTCGTCGTCGTCCTCGTCCTCCTCCTACTCGTCGGCCCCGCCGGCGCAGGAGGCCGCGGGCACGCTCGCCTCGGACGAGGCGCTCGCCGCGCTCCGCGAGAAGCTCACCGGCAACTGATCGGCGACTGACACCGTCGGGTCGTCCGCGACCCACCGGTAGCCCACGGCGGCCCGTCACCCCTCGGGGTGGCGGGCCGCCGTCGTGCGCCCGGCCGGGCGTTACTCGTTCGTGCTCGCCGCAGCGCCCGCGAACTGCGTCGCGTGGAGCTCGGCGTACAGGCCGCCCGCGGCGAGCAGCTCGGCGTGCGTGCCGGTCTCCACCACGCGGCCCTCGGCGAGGACGACGATCGCGTCCGCCGCCCGGACGGTCGACAGCCGGTGCGCGATGACGAGGGACGTGCGGCCCGCCAGCGCCTGGTCGAGCGCCGCCTGCACGGCGGCCTCGGACTCCGAGTCCAGGTGGGCGGTCGCCTCGTCGAGAACGACGACGTCCGGCGCCTTGAGCAGCAGCCGCGCGATCGCGAGCCGCTGCCGTTCGCCGCCGGACAGGCGGTAGCCGCGGTCGCCGACCACGGTGTCGACGCCCTCGGGCAGCCGGCCGACCAGGTCCCAGATGCGCGCCTGGCGCAACGCCCGCTCGAGGTCCTCGTCGGTCGCGTCGGGCCGGGCGAAGCGGAGGTTCGCCGCCACGGTGTCGTGGAAGAGGTGCGCCTCCTGGGCGACCACGCCGACCGTGCCCCGCAGCGACGCGGCGGTGACGTCCCGGAGGTCCGCGCCGGCGATGCGCACGGCACCGGAGGTGGGGTCGTACAGGCGCGAGACGAGCTGGGAGACGGTCGTCTTGCCGGCCCCGGAGGGCCCGACCAGCGCGACCATCGCGCCGGCGGGCACGGAGAACGACACGTCGCGCAGCGTGTCCTCGGTGGGGTCGGAGCGCAGCGTCGCGACCGACTCGAGGGAGGCGAGAGAGACCTCGTCGGCCCTCGGGTACCGGAAGGTCACGTGGTCCAGCTCGACGGAGGCGCCCCGGGCGGCCACGGCCGCCCTCAGGTCGGCGGCGCCGGGCTTCTCGGCGAGTGCAGGCTCGAGGTCGAGCACCTCGAGCACGCGCTCGAAGCTGACCAGGGCGGTCATGACGTCGACCTGGACGTTCGACATCGCGGTGAGCGGCCCGTAGAGGCGACCGAGGTAGGCGGTCAGCGCGACGACGGTGCCGACGGTGAGCTCGCCGGCGATCGACTGCAGCCCGCCCAGACCGTAGACGGCGGCGATCGCCAGGGACGCGAGCGTCGTCAGCCCGACGCGGAACCAGGTGCCGAGCAGCGCGGTGCGGACGCCGAGGTCCCGCAGCCGGCGCACCTGGGCCGCGTACCGCGCGCTCTCCGCCTCCGGGTCGCCGAACACCTTGACCAGGTGGGCGCCCGCGACGTTGAACCGTTCGTTCATCATCTGCCCGGCGTCCGCGTTGAGGTCGTACCCGGTGCGCGCCAGCCCGGCGAGTCGGCGCCCGAACCAGCGGGCGGGCAGCACGAACGCCGGGACGAGGACCAGGGACACCAGGGTGAGCTGCCACGACATCGCGAGCATCGCGGCGAGGGTGAACGCGATCGTCAGCCCGTTGGAGACGACGGTCTGGAGCGTGGACGTGAACGCCTGCTGCGCGCCGAGCACGTCACCGTTGAGCCGCTGCACGAGAGCGCCGGTCCGCGCCCGGGCGAAGAAGGCGAGGGGCATCGTCTGGACGTGGTCGAAGACGGCGGACCGCAGGTCGAGGATCAGTCCCTCGCCCACCCGCGACGACAGCCAGCGCTCCGCCACCGCCAGGGCGGCCGTGACGAGCGCGATCCCCGCCGCCGCGGCGGCCATCGCCAGCACGAGCCCGCGGTCGCCGGTCCCGATGCCGTCGTCGATGAGGCGGCGGAACAGCAGCGGCGTGACGGCGCCGGCGGCCGCGCTGAGCACCAGCAGCCCGACGAACGCCGCGAGCTGTGCCCGGTACGGGCGGGCGAAGCCGAGGATGCGGCGGAGCGTCGGGCCCGCGAGCCGGCGGTCCTTCACGGTCGCGTCGTTCAGGTACGAACGCATCGTCGGTCCGCCCGCCATGGCACCTCCCGGCCCGCCCCGGCCCGGTGCCGCTGGGCGCTCATGGCGGGAAGCCTACGCCGGGGGCAGGATGGGCCCATGCTTCGCATCGGCCTCACGGGCGGCATCGCCGCAGGCAAGTCCGTCGTCGCGCGCCGCCTCGCCGAGCTGGGCGCTGTCGTGATCGACCACGACGTCCTCGCCCGGGAGGTGGTGGAGCCCGGCACGGTGGGGCTCGAGGAGGTCGTCGCGGCCTTCGGCGAGGGCGTCCTCGCCCCGGACGGCTCCCTCGACCGCCCGGCGCTGGGGCGGCTCGTCTTCGACGACACGGCCTCCCGGGCACGGCTCGAGGGCATCCTGCACCCGGAGATCCGCCGCCTGGCGGCCGAGCGGGAGGCGCTCGCCGGGGCCGCGGACGACCGGGCCGTCGTGGTCCACGACATCCCGCTGCTGGTCGAGACCGGCCAGGCCGATCATTTCCACCTGCTCGTGGTCGTGCACGCCCCCGCGGAGCAGCGGGTCGCGCGCCTCGTCGACGGACGCGGCCTCGACGACGGTGCGGCGCGGGCCCGCGTCGGGGCGCAGGCGACGGACGAGGCGCGGACCGCCGTCGCTGACGTGGTGCTGGACGGTTCCGGCACGGAGGACGGGCTGCGCGAGCAGGTCGACGCGCTCTGGCAGCGGCTGCGCGCGGAGGTGGACGAGGAGTCCGACGCCGCGTCGTCGGCCTGACGCGGCCGGCGACGGCACGACGACACCACGAGGGCGCCCGACCGGAGGGAGCCGGTCGG